>NZ_DKJS01000080.1:0-105235 GCF_002455205.1 Lysinibacillus sp. UBA6686
TTTAGTTTTTCAACACTATGAGCTCATAACCTTAATTCAAGGTTTATGAGCTTTTTTAATATTTAGTTCACCCTCCGTTCATTTAAGAATTTTAAGCTTAGGGTATTCAAAGAATGGAGGCGTTTAATATGAATCTTGCCTGGAAAGAAATGAAGAAAAATAAAGGAAGGTTTTTAATATTAGGCTCGATTGTTTTTCTTGTTAGTTTTTTAACTTTTATTATTTCTGGCTTGGCCAATGGATTATCACAGGATAATGCCGCTTTAATTAAAGATTTACCACAGGGGCAATTTTATATGGATGAAGATGCAGATCAAACTTATAATCTTTCAAAGATAGATCGTAGCATTCAAAATGAAATATTGAGCAATGAAAAAAATGCTGTAGCTTTTTCGATACAAATGGGCTTTTTAAATGATAAGGACAATAAGCAACAAAGCGTTGCCTTTACTACTTCTACAGCATCAACGTTATTTGCAAATGTGAAGCAAGGGGAAGTAATTTTAGATAGTTTTTTAAAAGACAAAGGGATTAAAGAAGGAGATACATTAACAAATAATCAATTTAATGGCAAGTTCGTTGTCAAGGGATTTGTAGAGCAAAAAAAATATAGTCATGCCCCAGTCGCTTATATTAATAAAGAAGATTATCAAGAAATATATCGCGTTGATGAAATGCAATTGATTTTCGTACCAAATGGAGATTCTTCAAAGGAATATACTGGATTACACTCATTCTCGAATAGAGAATTTCTTCAAACAATTCCAAGCTATAACGCGGAACAAATGTCTTTAAATATGATTGTATGGTTTTTAATCGTCATTAGTGGGATGCTATTTGCGATTTTTTTCTATATGATGAATGTCCAAAAAATTGGCTTGTATGGAATCTTAAAGGCCATTGGTTTGAAAACAAACAAATTATTCAAAATGATATGGATACAGATGGCTATCATTACAGTTGTTTCACTCATTTTGTCTGTAGGCCTAAGTCAGGCATTTAATATAATATCGCCAAAAGAAATGCCATTTACTTTAACGGTTATTACAACCATTCAATTATCGATTGTGTTTCTAATTATTGGATTTATTGGTGCTACAATTTCAGGAATGCAAATTAAAAAAGTTGAACCATTACAAGCGATACAGCAAGGAGAGGCTTAATATGACTTTATTAAAAATCAATGGAATTAGAAAAACATTTACAAATGGGGAGATAGAGGAAGAAATACTAAAGGGAATAAATCTTTCTCTAAAAGAAGGGGAAGTAACGGCAATGGTTGGTGCTTCTGGATCTGGTAAGAGTACGCTTCTAACAATAGCTGCTGGACTTCAACCTACATCAGATGGGCAAGTTATCTTTGAGGGGAAAAATATGTCCATCATGAGCTCTGAAGAGGTTCGAAAAGTACGGGCAAGTAAATTCGGGTTTGTTTTCCAGTTTGCATATCTTGTACCATTTCTTACAGTTGAGGAGCAGCTACAGTTAATGCTAGATGTTTCAGAATCCAAATTAAAGAAACAGGAACAAAAAAATGAAGTGAATCGAATACTTAAATTAGTAGGGATGGATCATCGAAAAATGGCTTATCCTTCCTCCTTATCAGGTGGAGAGAAGCAACGCGTTGCTATTGCCCGGGCAATAATTCATAAACCAAAAGTTCTATTTGCAGATGAGCCAACTGCAAGCTTAGATTCAAAAAAATCAGAGGAGGTTATGTTACTTATTAGAGATTTAACTAAAACATTAAACATTACTACTTTAATGGTGACACACGATGAAGAAATGCTCGTTTATACGGATCGTATTATTAAAATGACTGACGGTGTCATTTTGCAAGATGTTATTTAGATTAAAGGATAAAAAGCCATAACCATATAAAGTCGATTTGCCACAAAAACGTGATGCAAATCGATTTTTTAGTTTTCAAATCAAACAATATATAAAGTTAATTTTTCAATACCCTCTGTGCGTTTTGATAAACAGGCACCTTTGGATAATGTGGAGTTGATTTCCGTTAATGATGGATTTTTTTATAAGTCTAGTGTTAAGTTACCAAATCACCAAACAAATGAAGCATATTGTAGAAGGAAGGAGGTGATTTGACATGGCGTTTGTTATTGCCTTATTGATTGTATTAGCAGGTTTAATAGCAGTATTCCAATTAAGCGAGGGAAGATCAGAAAAAGGAAAATTTATCGTTTGGGGCATTATTACAATGATTGTATTTGCACCATTTCTATCTTTCTTAATTGGTGTAACGTTTGGAATGATGGCTAGAAATGGTTGGGCTATATCGATGATGATGTTTTTATCTCCTGTTATTTTTATTATAGGACTTATTATATTACTATTAGGTATATATAAGAACAATGAAGAGGAACATAAATAACTAGCTATTTATCTCTTAAATGGGGTTAATTCGTTCAGTGTTTTCGTTATCTTAACTAACAAGGTAAAAAACCGCGAGACTCCTGTGAATTGTTTTTGCGATAAAGTATAAATTGTAAAATATAGTGAAGGAGACATAAGCCTCCGATCCAATATTTTTTTCACTCGTTTTTTGAATAGCATAGCGGTTTTTTACCATTTAAAATGATTACGTTAATCGTGCATTTCGGCTTACTTTACAGACCATTCTCATTAACACCCTGTGTAACGAAGGGAAAAGTGTAAAGACAATATCCATTGTTTTACGCATTGGCATTGGACAAATAATTGGCTTATTTTTGTGCACTCCTGCAAGAGCGATTTTTGCTAATTGCTGTGGTGACATCATTTTTTGCTTTTTCAATTGCTTGGACATTGCTGTTTTGTCAATATTAATAGCTGTTGCTTTATCAAAAATAGGTGTATCAACAAAAGTTGGACATAAGGTGCTTACCTTGACACCATATTCCTCTGCCTCATAGTGAAGTGATGTTGTTAAGCCTACAACAGCATGCTTTGTCGTTGAGTATGCCGCAGAAATAGGAGACGGCCCTAATCCTGCTGCTGATGACGTATTGATAATATGTCCAAACCCTTGTTCTTTCATGATTTGATAGCCAACTTGTGTACCATAAACAACGCCCCACAAATTTATATCCACAATGTCTTGCCATTTGTCTATCGACATATCGTAAATTTCACCATACATTGCTATACCAGCGTTATTGAATAAATAATCTAATCTTTGAAATTCCTTATATACATTTGTAATAACGTGTTCAACACTTTTGTAATCGGTTACATTCAATTCAACAAATCTAGCATTTAAGGCATCTTTATTTAGTTCTGCCTCTAGAAGATGCCCATCTTGTTTGTTGATATCTGCAATAAATACAAATACATGACGATCTACTAGCTCTTTACAGATAGCCTTTCCTATACCTGATACACCACCAGTAACAATCGCAACCTTTCTCATAGTCATCACCTCTCGTATGAATTTCTAATGAACAGTAACTTCCTGCAATAGAAGCTGTTCAATTACAGTTGTGTATTGATCCACGACTAGTTCTGCTCCTTTACTATTTAAATGAACACCATCCAAAGTAAAATGTAGCCCTCTTTTTTGAGATAATCGATCAATTCGCAAAGGATCTTTATAAAACAGTACATCTTTCATCACTTTCAGAACATTAGTGTTAATATAATCTGAGCTATCAACTTGTTCCAGGTGACTTTCAAAAACCTTTTGCATATTTAAAAAACTAACATTTGCATACTTAGAAGAGATAGAATGAATAATGGAGGAAAGCTCTTTTAATTCCATATTTGAAGCATTTCTTATTTCCTCTCCTACTAAAGCGGGTGTTACTAAAACTACATGTTTCGAAGATGCTAAAATCATTTCTAAAACATTTACATAGTTTTCTTTAAATTCTTGATGATCTTTTGTTACTGGCTGTGCCTGCACTTTCAAAAGCTTGGCATAAACATCATTAACACCAATCCAAAGAAAGCTAAGGTCATAATAACTAGCTAGTTTCGATTTCTCTAATCGCGTCTGTAGGCTTTTAACTGTTTCGCCTGGTTTACCAAGATTATCAAATTCTAAATGTGGATGTTTTGCTGTTAATTGTTTAAAAAATGAAACCCCTGGTCTTCCTTCTGTTAAGCTGTCTCCTAAACAGGCAATTTTCATTTATACCCCACCTTTTTTGATTTCTTTTAAAAAAATGGTAATTGCTTGTTGAAAAAGTGGCTCTAACTCTTTAAGCTCTTGAGTATTTGTAAGCTGACATAAGCCTCCTAGCCAAGTGCCTAGTAGAATTGTCCATTCATCAATATTTCCATGAATAAATTCTCCTCTATCAATTCCTTCTTGAAGTATTGCACGATAAGCACCCATCGGTACAACCGCTAAATTGAATAATTGCTGTATGGATTCAGGGCTAGATTTGGGATTGGCAGCTAGTTCTTGCCCAGATCTTAATAAAGGTGTTTGGTAATGATAGAGAACATGCATAGCCATGCCATATAATTTTTCTGTTGCTGTGGAGTAGGTAATTTCCTTTTCCAGCCATTTGCTGTGCCAATCTTGCATTGTTTGTTGCGCTAAAAGAACAAAAAGCTTTTCTTTGTTTTCAAAATGGTAGTAAATATGTCCCTTGCTGTAGCCTGAAGCGGTTGAAATATCTCCAACTGATGTTTGATTATAGCCTTTTTGAGAAAACAAACTAACCGCATGTTCCATAATTTCAACTTTTGCTTTCTCGCTATCATAACGTCTTTTGCTCAAGAATTTTCTCCTTTCTAACATTTGAACGATTGTTCTAATTTGATTATACAATAATTTACTAATTAATAAATAGGTAAATTCCTAAGTCATTATGTTGTCACAATTGATTAATGCTGGAACTTTAGTCGAAGGGGAAACATTAGGTATGGAAGTCTCTAACTTATGTCGATGGGCTGAAGGAAATATTGACCAAATTGTTGAACTATAAAATTAGTACTTTTAAAAATCAGAAGGGGGAATTAACGCTATGGGGAGAGTAATCGGATTTGAATTAAATAGCCAGGAGCCTGAAAAAGCAGCTGAATTTTATGCTAAGGTTTTTGGTTGGGAAATAGCTACACCTCATTGGAATTATTGGGCTTTAACGACCGGGGATGATAAAAAGCTAGGAATTAACGGTGGTATTGGAAAAGGACCGCATGATTTCCCTTTTGGAACACGTATTCAAATTAAAGTTGATTCTATCGATGAAGCAATTTCTAAAGCAAAGGAAAGTGGCGCCATTATTGTTCGTGACAAAATGGAGTTCGATGAATTTTATCTTGCCTATATGGTAGATCCAACTGGGCTTGGCTTTGGCATCATTCAAAACAAATAATCTAAATGATTGTAGGGGCTTGGAAAAAATGATTAATGGAGAAAGCGAGGGGGAGTCATGAAACAGATATTGAAAATAGCATGTGTACTATTACTAGCTGTTTGTTTAATACCACTAAAGGATGTACATGCAACAAGCTTTAAAGATGTGTCTGATGATAATACTTTGATTACGGAAATTGATTACCTAGTGGAAAAAGGAATTATTAATGGTTATCCAAATGACCTTTTTAAACCGAATGCCTATGTAACAAGAGCGCAGGCGGCTGTTATGTTATCACGCGCTTTAGGATTGCAAACAGCAAATGTGAAGGATCCAAAGTATCAGGATGTCCCGACTACACATGCCTATTTTAAAGAAATTGCAGCAGTGCACAACTATGGCATTTTCGATTCGGCGCAGAAATTTAATCCAGAGGCTACTCTTTCAAGAGGGGACATGGCTATTGTGCTGCAAAGAGCATTTAAATTAAAGGAATCTGAGCGATACTATTTTTCAGATGTGACAGAAAAGACGAAGGGCTATAAGGAAATTTACACAATAGCAAGTAAAAATATAACAAGACGCTATACGGATGGCTCATTTAAGCCTGATTTACCTTTAACACGAGCTCACTTTTCAGCATTTTTGGCTCGCGCATTAACATTATCGAATTCAGATCTTTTAAAAGATACTAAATATGACTACATATATTCATATTATTCGTTGAATGATAAGAATCGCTATACATTAAAATATGAATATAGTCATAATAACAATAAGAACGATGTATGGACAATAACTGATTTAAATTCAAACGAGTTATTTGATGAAGAGTATCTATTAAGTGAGGGTCTTCATTATGCTCAGGGATTGGCGAGTAATGAAAGTACACATTATGATATATATTTCTCACTACCGATTAGAATTGGTGTTATTAGACATGAAGATGATGGCGGAGTTATTTCAGGAATACGAATTACTGTTAAAGCGACAGATGGCACTGTTCGAGCAGGTGGTGTCAATTATAATAATGTCATTGTACTAGAGGAAAAATCCGTTTACAGTGATAATGTATGGACATATTACTTTGTTGATGGTATCGGTTTAGTTAAAGAGCTTTACAATTATGAGGTTATTTACGAGCTTCTTGATCGTACAAAAAATTAACTCTTCCCTACAGAAAAAGCAAGTCTTCTATAATAAGGAGGCTTGCTTTTTTGTCATGAAGCATCTAATCCAATGAAATATGAAAAAAACGATGAAGGGCTTGTAGCCATTCTTTTTCATTCTGAGTTGTATAGGTTGTTAGGGATTGTCCCTCATATATTCGGAATTCATTGTTAAGCATTGTATGTCGACCACGAGGAGTACGAATCATAGCAATTTTATTTTTTTGTTTTGAAAGTCTTGGAGCGAACTTTGCATCATTTGCGTCATCTAAAAAACTATAGAGTAAACGCCAATTATATTTTGTTTGTTCATACAGCATCCAGCCATTTACATTGTCTTGTTCAATTTTATAAAGTTCGTTACCTTCGCGATGTTGATGACCTGCTATTAGTGGAACGGGCTTACACGGAGCTAGTGCACCTACGCCAACATCAGTGATATATGATTGTCCAGCGTAATTGACGAGCAATAGCTGATGCATAGGTACATCCTCGATAGGTGTATCTGCTTCAAGATTACGCCAAAACTGTGCATATCGGTTTGTCACTGAATAGCCAAGCTCACGAAGAAGCCAGCTAAATAAAATATTTAGTTCAAAGCAATTGCCTCCGCGCTTATGAATGATTATTTTTTGAAAAATATCAGGAATAGAGAAGGAGATGCCTTTTTTCAAAACAACATCTAAGTTTTCATACGGGATTAAATTTAAATGATTTGTTTGTAACTGCCCAAGTAATTTAATAGTCGGCTCAGTTAAAGGACCTTGAAAACGAATATGTTTCAAATACTGTAATATTTGTGAATTCATATACTATCGCCTCACTTCCTTATTTATTAACATAACCGAATTAGCTTGAGATTACACGTATAATCTTTTTAAAAGAAAATAATAGAAAAGTAGATAGATAACTAGTAAAATTTAAGTATTAGCTACTATTTAGTAAACTATTTTCCAATTAAGTTCACAATAAATTATTGTAAGGTAGGTATATAAATGACAACAATGAAATGGATAGAAGTCAATTCGTATGATGAAATGAGCAAAGTGGCAGCAAATATTTTTACTAAGCAATTACAGGAAAAGCCTACAAGCATTTTAGGACTAGCAACTGGTGGTTCACCTGTTGGAATGTATGAGGAGTTAGTAAAGCGACAACAAGCTGGACAGGTTTCATTTAAAGATGTTATCACGTTCAATCTAGACGAATATGTAGGTTTGGATCAAACAAGTCCAGCTAGTTATTGGACATTTATGCATGAGCAATTATTTAATCATGTAGATATAAAAGAAGAAAATATACATTTACCAAACGGCAAGGCAGAGGATTTAGCTGCGGAGTGTATAGCGTATGATGCTCGAATTAAGGAAGCAGGGGGCATTGATTTACAGCTTCTTGGTATTGGCGTGAATGGACATATTGGCTTTAATGAACCAGGCACACCCTTTGAATCGCTCACGAACATAGTCGAACTTACTGAATCAACCCGTACTGAAAATGCAATTTATTTTGATGATCCTAAGGATGTTCCGACACATGCCATTACAATGGGAATTCAATCGATTATGAATGCCAAGGAAATCGTGTTAATTGCATTTGGTGAAAAAAAGCTAGAGGCAATTGAACGATTAAAAAGTGGAATCATCAATGAAGATTTCCCTGCAAGTCAATTACTAAATCATCCAAATGTAACGGTTATTTACGGCGGAACAAAATAGATGCCTAGCGTAGAACTCAATTTAATTGGAGTCTACGCTTATTTAAATGGATAGAAACAATAAACTGCTGGATAGATCTCTTGTACCAATGGATAGAATCACTAAATCGATGGATAGAATTAAAATTCAGCTCACTTTTCTGCCTGATACGATGACCCCTGCAACAACAGCAAGTCCTCCAACAATTTGAAAGGCATGAAGCTTTTCATCAAGAAACAGTACTGCAAATATGGAAGCGAATACAGGGATGAAGTTTAAATAAATACTTGCCTTATTTGCACCTAACTGTACAACCCCACTATTCCAGCTTAAAAAGGCAACAACGGATGCGAAAATTCCAACATAGAGAATGGCTGCTATTGATGACCACTGCCAATGAATCGAATTCGTAAGCGTAGCGGTTTCATAGATATAAAATGGTAATAACATAATGGCTCCAGTAAAAATGGTTACTAGGAATGTCGATTGCCCTGGTAAGCGTTTGGCGTAATGCTTAATGAGGAGGGAATAAATACTCCAGCAGAAGACTGCGATAAGTACAATTAAGTCCCCTTTATTAAATGTAAAATCAACTAAGCTTGCAATGGAGCCTCCTGAAATAATGAAAGTGACACCACTAAGTGATAAAGCAGTTCCAAGCAACTGATATTTTGATAGTTTTTCCCTCAAAAAAATAAAGGATAGTATGTAGATCATAATCGGTGTTGATGAATTCATTAAAGATGCATTAATAGACGTTGTATAGTGCAGACCGATATAAACAAGGGTATTAAATGCTGCAACACCTGTTAGAGATAAAATAATAACGATTGGCCAATTTGCCTTGAGCATATGCCATTCATGCTTTAAACTCCGATAAGCAATGGGGAAAAATACGATGAAGGCGACACACCATCTTAGAAAGGCTAGTGTAAGAGGTGGGATATCTCCACTAACTGCACGTCCAATAACAAAATTACCACCCCATAAAAGAGTTGCAAGCATTAATAACAAATATGGTGGGATTTTCATGTTGCAATGACTCCTCTACAGTAAGAATATTATGGATAATTATAGCCACTAACGCCATGAATAATCAATGCCCTCCTTATAATCAGTATGCTAGAATAAGAAAAAAGGGAGGAGAAATTCTGATGAAAAGCACCGTACCACATTTGCAAAAGGGAGATACAGTTGGCTTAGTGGCTTTGTCGAGTCTAGTGGAACCTGAAAAGCTAGGAGAGGCACTATCTTTTCTTGATGATTTAGGTCTTCACTATATTATTGGGGATACGATTCAAGAAAAGCATGCTTATTTAGCAGGTAGTGATGAGATGCGACTAACTGATCTTCATGAGATGGTTAGAAATCCAGAGGTCAAGGCTATTTTCTGTGTGAAAGGTGGCTATGGCTCTGCACGTATTGCTGAGAAAATTGATTATGCTCTATTAGAGGAACATCCAAAAATTTTCTGGGGTTTCTCTGATCTTACATATTTACATTGTGCAATTAATGAATATGCTAATTTAGTAACGTTTCATGGACCTCTACTAATGTCTGTTGGAAGAATTGATGAGCTATCAAAAAAGATGTTTTTACAGTTATTTTCACCAATTGAAATACAATATACTGAAGAAATTTCACCATTAACAACAATTGCAAGTGGTGTAGCCCGTGGGCAAATTATTGGAGGAAATTTACGTCGTCTTGTAAGCTCAATAGGGACAAAATTTGAAGTTAGGACAGAGGGTAGAATTTTACTGATAGAGGAGATTGCAGAGTCCATTCCACGAATAGATTCGATGCTGCAACAATTAAAGCAGGCAAGAAAGCTTGAGCAGTTAGCAGGAATTGTGATTGGTTCCTTTACGCAGACAGGAGCAGATGAAGCAGCACTTCTTATGTTGATGAAGGAGTATTTTGGAGAGTTAGGAATTCCTGTTGTAGCAGGCTTTAAAATCGGACATGATACAACAAATATTGCCATTCCATTAGGGGCTGATGCCATTTTGGATGCACAGGAAAAGGTACTAAAAATTTTACCTGGTGTGCATTAAGAAAGCACTCTGCATTTGGGCGTTAGTCCCTTATGTAGAGTGCTACTTTATTATTCTTAGTAGGGCTCTGCATCATGTCCATTATTAATTGCATCCTTAGGAGCATCGTCACCATCAATATTGCCGAGAGGCTTTGATGTAGATGAGTTTTTTTCAGCCTTTTGTAATCCTTCCTTTAGCAAGCGACCATATTCTTTATCGGCTTCCTCTGCTAAAGCAATCATAGCCTTTTGAATAGCCATATTACATACGGATAAATCACGAATTAAGTTTTCAAGAAGCTCGTCTCGCTCCCACTGCTCAAAATTCCGATACGTTTCGCCAGCCTGTTTAGTGTTGCTTTGACGATCAATAGACTCCCGTACAAGTTCGCCGTCTATATGTGGTGTATATTCTATGCCTGTTTGGGTTGCTTCCTTTAATCCATTAAGCATAGAAGGCTCATAATTAATATGTGGATTTTGTCCAGGTGCTAAATCACGTTTATACATCATTTGACCACCATTTAGATTAGTGGCTACTCGTTTTTTAGGAGCATTAATTGGTAACTGAAGATAATTTGTCCCTACACGATGACGCTGAGTATCAGAATATGAAAAGGTGCGGCCTTGTAGCATTTTATCATCTGAGAAATCCAATCCGTCTACCAGTACACCTGTACCGAAAGTTGCCTGCTCAACCTCAGCAAAATAATCTTCAGGGTTTTTATTTAACACCATTTTACCCACTGGATACCACGGGAATTGATCATTCGGCCAAAGTTTTGTATCATCTAATGGATCAAAATCTAGCTCAGGATGCGGTCCGTCCTCCATTATTTGTACATTTAATTCCCATTCAGGAAAATCACCCTGTTCAATTGCATCGTATAAGTCCTGTGTAGCATGATTAAAATTCTTCTTTTGAATCTCCTCAGCTTCTCTTTGGGTTAAATTTTTAATACCTTGTAAAGGCTCCCAGTGATATTTGATAAGGACAGCTTTGCTCTCATTATTCACCCATTTATATGTGTTAACACCAGAGCCTTGCATCATTCGATAATTTGCAGGAATACCCCATGGAGAATAAACGAATGTGACCATATGGAAGGTTTCTGGTGAGCTTGCGCAAAAATCAAAAAAGCGTTCTACATTCTGAATATTTGTAATTGGATCTGGCTTAAAGGCATGAATCATATCTGGGAACTTCATCGCATCACGTATAAAGAAAATCTTTAAATTATTACCCACTAAGTCCCAATTCCCATCCTCTGTATAAAACTTTACAGCAAAGCCTCGTGGATCTCGTAAAGTCTCTGGAGAATGCCCACCATGTATAACGGTTGAAAAACGTACAAAAACTGGTGTCTTTTTCCCCTTATCTTGAAAAACCTTTGCTCTTGTATATTTAGAAATAGGCTCATTACCAACAACACCATAGGTTTCAAAGTAACCATGTGCCCCTGCACCACGAGCATGTACAACTCGTTCAGGGATTCTTTCACGATCGAAATGGCTCATTTTTTCTAAAAAATCGTAATTTTCTAGTGTAGCAGGACCACGATTACCGACAGTTCTTAAATTTTGATTATTGGTAATGGGGTGCCCCTGTCGATTCGTTAAAGTTGTATCATCTTGTTGTGTTGAATCATTTTGATTTGTCATTGTTTGACCCCTTTCTTTTGGATATCCACATTCTGTCCTTTAGTAGGGCAAACTAGACATAAAAAAGCTCTCCTACATACAAGATGTAAGAGAGCTTTTGGATGGTGTTTTCAAAAAATAATCAAGTTAGCTGAGTATAGCCTTTGCCTATAGTTGGTTATCGGTCATCGGTCATACGGTAACAGGTCACATGTTATTGGTTTTTTCAAAGTTTGCTTCAAAAAGCGAAATTGAAAACAACGCATCCAAGATGGAGTACAATTCGACTCCATACATCTATTGTATACAGTTTCAAGGGATATGGAAAGCCTTAACAGCAAGAGGACTAAAGGTGATATAAAATATTGTAAATTAGTTAATAAATACTATGGAAATATTAGTATTAGTTTATCATAATTGTAATGTGCGAATACGGAAATATTTTATAGAAGAATAATTTCGATTTGTATATTTAGTAATATGGAAATGAATTTAGGGGGAAATAAGTTAATGAAGAAGGCTTTGTTTTTACTACTAGCCCTAATGCTAGTTGGATGCTCTGGCGAAGGAGCCGAGAAGGAAAAAGAGAAGAATGTAAAAGAAGAAGAGGTAGTACAAGAAGAAAAAATTGTTCCAGTAAAATATGATGAGGTAGATACTGAATCGAAAGCTGCTGTAGAAAAATTTGTTCAAAAATACAATGTCAGAGTTGATTTATATAAACAGGATGCAGAGAACTCTATAACATTAGAGAAAATTCCTGAGCCAGTAACTAGTGATTTAATGAAAGAGGACGACATCCTTTCACAAACTTTATTGGAAGCGGACTTTATAAAATATAAGGGTCATTATAAAATAGTGGCTAAATATAATGAGGATAAAAAATTAATTGGCTATAATATTTCCGTAGAAGGTAGCCCTGCTAGTGAGGTAAGTGAAGAGGGTGACGAATGGGAAGAAGGATTTTTATCAGCAATGTCAATTACTGATGCAATTGGCTTAGATTTAGATAAAAATGAAGAAGAATTAGGTAAAGCTTTAGATGAAGAGAAGAAAAGTCATACATATACTGATTCTAATTATAATATAACTTTCCTTTTAGCTGATCTGGATTTAGGGCAATTTGAAGTTAATTATGATTTAGCTAACTAGAGAAGAGTTTTTCATAAAGTGCCCCAAAAGTTATAAATTTAACTTTTGGGGTGTTTTAGTTTAGAAATATCGAGAGTCATCGAAGTTAATAGTAACACTATAGTTTTTTGAGTTGATTAGATTTGATAATTTATGGGCGTCTTTTTCTAGTTGAATGGCACGCTCACGATATGCATCTGGCTCATACATAGCAATCTCATAAAGCATTGTATTTTCACCATAACCCATTCGTACACTTTCTTTTTCATGCATACTAAATTGTTTGCAAAGCTCAGCGTCTGCACGGAGCTGTGTTGCGAGCTCGATAGCTTCTACTAAAGCCAATGTTTCACCCTTAAATTCTACTGAATTATTGATATTTGCTTCATAGACTAATCGATCTAATGTACGAGCATCGAGACGTACTTGAGCTAATTCTTCCTCAATGGTCTTCATTGCACGATTACTTGTTTTTGGGGTTTGTCCCTTCTCCACAGTTACAAAGGCACTACGATGTAATTCACTAATAAGCTCTTGAACTTTTTTTCCTAGAATACTTTTAAGTTTAACGGCTTCCGCAAGATTAATCATTCAAACACGTCCTTTTTATAGTGTCGTTGCTGGTACTACGTTTGTTAATAGGGTTACTTTATAGTCGCCTCCATGAATTTGGTTAAACATTTTCCCTGCTGAGGCTAAGAGCTTAGTTGCATTTTCTTCTGTTAAGGATGGTCGAAGGTAGAAAATCTGTAGTGCCTCAGTCGTCTCTTCTGAAATAGAAGTACGCTTAGAATCGACAAATGGTGAACCGAATGCTCCTTCTGCATCATAGCTATAAAGAATATTATTTAATGAATTAAAGCGTCCATTTAAGCCTTCATAGCCAGTATCTTCATTGCCCAATGCAATTTCTATATCTCCTTGTAGTTTATCTACATCATATAAGCCTACTGGAATTTCATATTGGAGGGAAAAGAAATTATTTAAATCTACACCTGAATGGTAGGGTGTTAAATAATTTTGTTTACTAATACGACGCATTAAGCTTTCTGCTGAGTGACGGTATCGATTTGGATCAGCACCAAGCTTTTTCCAGAGACGTCGCCATTCTGCAATTCCTTCACGTTGCGTAACAGGATTCTCCTGCACTTCTAGATAGAGATTTTCTTGATACAATTGCATACGACCCTTAATCATTTGAGGCGATTCTGCTACAACAATTTTGGTATAATGGATAATGCCGAATTTAAGCTCGGGATGTTGTGTCAATAGGGATTGATTAATTGATATATCCATAAAACACCACCTACTTTATCTATTTCTATTATTGTATCATGTAAGGAGTTGGAAATAAAATGAACATACATGACCTGCAACATGAGTTTGTAGCGTATGCAATGTCCATTGGTATAGACAAAATTGGCTTTACAACAGCAGCTCCATTTACAGAATTGAAAAATCGACTGCGCCGCCAGCAGGAACTTGGCTATCAGTCCGGCTTTGAGGAAAGTGATATTGAAAAACGAACTGAACCCCTACAATTGTTAGATGGAGCAGAGAGTATAGTAGCGATAGCTGTAGCCTATCCGTCGCGTATGCAGAATGCACCTGTTGGCAAAAAAGGAGCAAGACGCGGGATTTTTTGCCGTGCTTCTTGGGGAATCGATTATCATACAGCCTTACGTGAACGATTGACATTACTATCGGCTTGGCTAAAAGAGCGAGTAGAGGGTGTCCGTATCGAATCAATGGTGGATACGGGTGCTCTAGTTGATAGAGCAGTTGCTGAACGTGCGGGAATAGGCTGGAGCGGGAAAAACTGCGCCATTATTACACCCGAATTTGGTTCCTATGTCTATTTAGGAGAGCTTGTCACAAACATCCCCTTTGCACCAGATAAGCCTATGGAGGATGAATGTGGAGACTGCCGCTTATGTTTAGATGTTTGTCCAACAGGAGCGTTAATAGATGGAGGGCAACTAAATGCTCAGCGCTGTATTGCCTTTTTAACGCAAACAAAGGGAACACTGCCTGATGAGTTTCGCACACATATTGGCAATCGATTGTATGGCTGTGATACATGTCAGACCGTATGTCCGAAAAATAAAGGCAAAATCAATTGGATACATGAGGAATTTAAACCAGATCCAGAGCTGGCCAAGCCATTGCTGACGCCTCTTTTGAAGATTTCAAATCGTGAGTTTAAAGATAAGTTTGGACATATTTCTGGCTCATGGCGGGGGAAGAAGCCCATTCAACGAAATGCTATATTGGCCCTTGCCCATTTTAAAGAAGAAGCGGCTGTACCAGATTTAATTGCACTTCTAGAAAAGGATGATCGTCCTGTTATTCGAGGGACAGCAGCATGGGCTTTAGGTAGGATAGGCGGGAAAGAAGCCCATTCCGCATTATTTCAGGCGAAGGATAAGGAAAGTAACGAAGAGGTACGCATTGAAATCGACAAAGGGTTACAATTTTTTAATAGGGTGGATGAGTGAATATCTCTCAGGATAACTTGATAAAGGGAGCACTTCATGTGAGGGTGAACGCTTGAAAAGTGTGGTAAACCGTTCAATTTTGGGGAGAAATCGCTCAAAAAATTAATGACAGAGAAGCACCAACCTAACAGTGGGATTTAAGATAAGAATTACTTTTACATTTGAAATTTTTAATAAGGAAGTGTACCTTATGCCATTGCATATCGTTTTATATCAACCAGAGATACCAGCAAATACAGGTAATATTGCACGTACCTGTGCCGGAACAAATACCTCACTACATTTAATTCGTCCTCTTGGCTTTTCTACAGACGATAAAATGCTGAAGCGTGCTGGGTTAGATTACTGGCATAGTGTCAATGTTGTGTATCACGATTCACTAGAGGATTTTTTAGAAGCATCAAAAAATGGTGATGTTTATTTAATTGAAACATATAGTGAAGAGCCATTCACAACACATGATTTTAGTGATAGAGACCGCGATATTTATTTTATGTTCGGAAAAGAAACAACAGGTTTGCCAAAGGATTTTGCTTACGAGCGTCGACATATGTGCTTGCGAATTCCACAGAGTGAGCATGTACGTTCACTGAATCTGTCGAATACAGCGGCTATTGTTATATATGAAGCATTACGGCAACAAGGTTACCCAGGGCTACATTAAAAAAGGCAGTTCTCCATCATGTGAGAACTGCCTTTTTTGGATAGCACCTTAAAACTGACGGATAGAATCCAAAAGTGGATGATATAATTCAAAAACTGACGGATAGAATGTCCTTCCTAAAATTTTAATAAAATTTTATTACCAGCAGGGTCCTCTGTTTGGAAACCCCCAGCTATATCAGTAACAGGAGCACCAATAGCACGAAGATTTTCTTTCATTGTTGCTACTTGTTGTTCATTATCTAAACGCAAAGAAAAGGTTTTTAAGCCGACTTGATGTTCACCAAGTTTTGGCGCATTTTCTGAGTACCAAGTATTTAAGCCGATGTGATGGTGATAGCGGCCTGTAGAAATAAATAATGCTTGTGTGCCATAGCGTGTGACAATGTCAAAACCTAATCCTCTTGTATAAAATTCCTCTGCTTCTGTTAAGTTAGATACAGATAAATGAATATGACCCATTACTGTACCAGTAGGAAGTCCACTCCATGTATCATTACCTTCAGCTAATATCGATTGAATATTAAGTGGTTCAGTAACCATATGCACTTGGTTAGAATGCCAAGTCCATTTATCTTCAGGTCGATCAGCATAAATTTCAATGCCATTTTTATCAGGATCACTTAAATAGAGCGCTTCACTGACATCGTGGTCAGATGCCCCAAAATATACACCATTTTTATGAAAATGACTAATAACATTTGCTAAATCACGACGTGAGGGCAATAGAAGTGCGAAATGGTAAAGTCCAGTAGTAAATCTCGTTTTTTCTTCTACAGTTTCAGGTTGAACGATTGTTAGTAAAGCTGTTTTTCCATCTGCAGTTAAAGTGGCTTTATGGGATTCTTGTTGTAAGACTTTAAAGCCAATAACCTCCTGATAATAGGTTAATGAACGTTGTAAGTCGCTCACTTTAATTTCAACATTAGTGACATAAGTGTTTGGTTTTTCATGAAAATGCATAATGACCCCTCCATATATTAAAAAGTTATCTTTTGTTATCAACTTACTTTATGTAAGTAAGTTTATTTTAAAAAGTACATAAAGTCAAGAATTTTATTTATCTTCATTCAGCAAATGTTTTTGTATTGAAAGCAAATCGACAGATGTTTTATGCGTGAAAGCGTAGCGGCAGCTACAATTACGCCAAGGCGAAATAAAAAAGAGAAGTACCTGAAGTGGTTCTTCTCGTGGAATATAAGGAAAATCACTAAGCAATTCATATGCTTAGTGATTTTCTAGAGGTATTATTTGTCTGATTTGTAGTCGCCTTCGTAACCAGCAGTGAAAATAGCAGATAAGAATGCAATAGTTACACCAAGAATTAATATTAATTTCATGGAAGAACCCTCCTCATGTTTATAAAGACATCTTCATTTAGTATAGCTTATCTACTAGAAAAATAAAATGACATAGTGAAATAAAATATGGCAGAAATGGTTCAGTCATATTAATTTAGGGAACACTATTAGAGAGGTGATGATAATGGAAAAAAAGGTTCCGAATATCGAAAACGGCACAATGGCTAGAAATTTTAAAGATTTGCATGATTTAGGAAAGCAGATGGAGCATTTACGTGATGGCTTAGAGCTAGTGGAGGACGAACGTATTCCAGATCCTATCCAAGTAGATGACCCTGAAGAAGAGAAAAAGGACTAGGTTTTTTAATGGCGTAGATATGACCTCTCAAGAATTTTCCTTATTTTCTTAAAACCAATTTTTTGTATAATGGAACTAGGAAAAGAAAGGGGTTGTTATTCTTGAATTTACAATCAACAAAAACATTAACAAATGGTATAGAAATGCCTCGCTTAGGTTTAGGTGTCTATAAAATGATAGAGCGTGATGAAACATTGCAAGCTATTGATAAAGCACTTAAATTTGGTTATCGAGCAATTGATACCGCTTCTCTTTATGGTAACGAAGAGGAAGTGGGCAAAGCCATTCGCTATTCAGGTGTTAAGCGTGAGGATATATTTGTTACAACAAAGGTTTGGAATAATGACCAAGGTTATGATGAAACGTTACGAGCTTTTGAAGTGTCGTTAAAAAAATTAAATATGGATTATTTAGATTTGTATTTAACACACTGGGCAGTACCTGAAACATTTGAAGAAACGTATCGAGCCATTGAACGTCTATACGATGAAAAGTTAATTCGGGCAACAGGTGTTTCGAATCATCATGAGCATCATCTACAAAAGCTATTAGCAAAAGCAAATATTCAGCCGATGGTTAATCAAGTTGAGGTGCATCCATATTTACAGCAAAATGATTTAAGAGCTTACTGTAGTGAGCATGATATTGCTGTGACTGCATGGTCTCCACTAGGGCGTGGCGGTGTGCTCGATAACACAGTTATTACAAGGATTGGACAAGAAATTGGCAAAACAGCTGCTCAGGTAGTACTACGCTGGCATTTACAAAGAGATACCCTAATTATTCCTAAATCTGTTACACCAAGTCGTATTGAGGAAAATGCACAGGTTTTTGATTTCGAGTTATCCTTAGCACAGATGGATCAAATAGCTGCTTTAAACCGTAATGAACGCTTTGGGCAGGATCCAGATAATTTCAAATTCAATTTTTAACTATTTAAATTTAGCTAATCCTGCTCTTCTAGATAAGAGGGCACTAAAAAGCTAACTTTTTTATATTAGAAATCTGTCTTTTGTTAAATTGGAAAATTAAAAAAAGTCGATTTGCACCATATTGAAGCAAATCGACTTTTTTAGTTATATTATTTTGATTCTTTTACATAAGGAATATAGTTAGAAAGCATTTTTGCCATATGAGCACGTGTAGCGTTATTGCTTGGCATAAACTTACCATTTGAACCGCTAACAATCTTTAAGTCTTTCATAAGTGCAATTGCCTCTTGAGTTTCAGTGTTGTATTTGGCAATATCACTGAAATCAGCTTTTAGTCCAGCTTTTGCATCATGTTGAAGATTGTATGCACGAGCAAACATTAATGCAAGTTGAGCACGAGTTACTTTTGTATTAGGATTGAATTTACCATTTACACCTTTAACAATGCCTGCTTCGGCAAGAGCAGTGATTTCCTTTTGTGTTGCAGGATTTACATGTCCAAGATCCGTAAATGTTGTTTTGCCTTTTGCCTCAAGCTTTAATGCACGTGCGATAAATGAAGCTGCCTGAGCACGAGTTAAGTTAGCATTTGGAGAATATGTTGTTGCAGTCGTACCATTTGTTAAATCACGGTAATAAAGATCACGTACATAGCCCTCTGTTTCTGAGCCTTTTGCGATGTCAGTAAATGGAATTGTTGCAATAATACGTCCTTCAACTTTTGGATCAACATTTTTCAATGTAGTTAAGTGTTCGATAAACATTTCATAATCAATTGTACCAGGCTCACTTACACGGCCATCAGCATAGGCTTTTTCAAGTGTTTCGTAGCCGTCTCCACCTTTAGCAGTAAAGGTATTCGTTGCAGCTTTATAGTATGTTGCTTTGTCTAGCTCTTTACCATTTAATTTAATAGATTTTACACGTTTACCAGCTGGAGCTTTTCCATCAAATTCTACTTGTAAGCCAGAGAAGTGTAGGAAGCCGCCAGATTCTTTTGGAAACTCTTTTACACTATGTTCGGCAATGTCATAGATTTCAGCCCCTGTTAGTTTAACGATACCAAGTGCATTACCGAAAGGCATGACAGTCATTACTTCACCAACTGTAATATCTCCCGCATCAATGCCTGCACGGATACCACCGCCATTTTGGAAGGCAAATTGTACTTCTGGGTCAATTTTCTTGGCACCCGCCAGCATACCATCTGTAATTAGGTTTCCAAGGTTTGTTTCACCAGCACGAACGCCCCAAAGACCACGTTTACCATCCAATACTGAAACAGCTGTATTACCTGTAGATTGTTGTTTAACAGCAGTAATTTTGTCTGTATATGGAGCTAAAATTTTAGCTGCTTCAGGGTCTGCTGCAACCGGATTATCTTTATCGTTTAAAGCGTGTAATTGACCAAAGTATTCAACAACAGCACCATTATCATCAAACGTTAAATCAAGCTCACCTAAATTCTCACTATATTGACCTGTTTGAACGATAATTGTAGGATTTTTAAATGATGTTTCTGCTTTCACAGCTTTGTCTAATTTAGTATGTGTATGGCCACCAACAATTACATCAATACCTTCTACTGCTGCCGCTAGTAATTGATCGTTATCGAAATCTTTTGAATCATCGAATCCTAAATGAGTCACAGCAACAATTTTATTAACACCTTGTTTTTCAAATTCTGCTACTGCTTTTTTTGCAGAGTCGATATAATTGGCAAATTGCACATTAGCAACGCTTGAAATAGAAGGAGTTTCTTCAGTTGTTAAACCAAAAATACCAACTTTTTCTCCATCGACATCTTTAATAATACCGTTATAAATTTTACCTTTTTCGAAGTCTTTTGTGACAGTTTTAAACTGTAAGCCATCAAATAAAGAATCCTTTGAAAAGTCTAGGTTTGCGCTTAATATTGGGAAATCGGCTCCCTTTACAAATTTAGCGAGTGCAGCATGTCCCTCTGGGCTTGACCCTAAATCAAACTCGTGGTTTCCAAAAGTCATGGCATCATAACCCATTAAGTTCATTAACTTCATATCAACTTCTCCAGAGAATTGATTGAAGTAGAGTGTACCTGAGAAAACATCACCAGCATCTAGTAGAAGAGTGTTAGCGTTTGCAGCGCGAAGCTCCTTTACTTTTGTAGCACGCTGTGGAGCAGCTTCAACATGTGCATGTGTATCATTGGAATGTAAAATTGTTAGTTTGAAACCATCCTTTGTAGCTGCAGGTGCTGTTTCCGCTGCATGAGCTGCAAAACCTGGAGTTGCTAATAAACTAGCAACTAGAGTTGTTGCTGCAATACTTTTAACCCATTTCATCAATGAATTCCTCCCTCATAATATGTCAGATGACTGACAATTTACTCTTATTCTATCATGAAAGAAATTCTTCGTCATTACCATTAATGGTAAATGTATATTAAATTTGTTGTAAAAAATAGATTAAGAAATATCAAATAATATATTTATACTTTTTTTGAAGTATAAGTAAAATTTTTACCTCAAAAAAGCGCGGGAAATCAACCTTTTTGATTTCCTGCGCTTTTTAAGATTTTGAGCAACTCACTAAACCTAAGCAAAGGATTACTGTTTGTCCTTTACAACAATTTGCTTATTTAAAAATGGATGTTCAAATTCTAATTGGATGGCATGAAGCTCATAGTCTCCACTTGCTGTTTCTCTTGCACCATACATTGTATCACCAATAATAGGATGCCCAATATAAGCTAAATGTACTCGAATTTGATGTGTTCTACCTGTTTCAAGGATGAGATGGACAATACAAGAACTTTTAAAGCGGGCTACTACCTCATAGTGGGTGACTGCATGCTGACCAGTTTTGGAGACAACACGTCTTGTTGCGTGATGCCGATCCTTCCCAATGGGTTCAGTGATTGTACCTGTAGAAGCTTGTAAATTTCCTTGTACCTCTGCAGCGTATGTGCGAATAATAGATTTTTCTTCAATCATACGATCAAAGATTGACTTTGCAAGAGGATGCTTTGCCACCAGCAATAAACCTTGTGTGCCTCTATCCAGTCGATGGACATGCTCTGCATAAACCCCACCTTGCTTTTTAATATGTGCCATAACATGGTTCATACAAGTATGAGTATCACGAGCATCATTTGGATGTGTTGACATACCTTTTGGTTTGGAAACAATTAAGCAATGGTCATCCTCATAAATAATATCAATTGCACATACTGGTGTAGGCTGATAATTGGATGAAGGTATCGGAAACGAAAATTTTAAAATTGTACCTGGTTGAAGTGGGGCTTTCCATTGAACAGGCTCATTGTTCACTGTTGTAATTGCTTTTGACATTCGTAATTCATGGACTAATTTTTTACCAAGTCGCCAATGATTACGTAGCAGTTCCTCAATAGTTAAATCATCTTCATTAATTTCATAATGAAACATAAATCATCCTCCGTAGAAAAAACCGTATTCCAATTGTAGAACACGGTCTCTTAATTATTTTGCAGCTTTTACAGCCTTCATTACATAAAAGCTTGCCCCTGCAATTAAAATAAATGCAGTTAGTGCTAAAAATGGGATTGTGATAAAGCCTAACCAATTAATATATTGACCAGTACAGGAAACAAGACCACAAGAAGGAGCGGTATCTGCTAAAAAACTAAGCTTTTGAATTCCGTAATGATAAAGAGATACACTGCCACCCATAATGGCAAAAACAGCTGTTGTAGCTGCAATACGTGCATTTTTTTGTATAAAGGCAATTGTTGTCATAATGACAATTGGATACATGAAAATACGCTGAATCCAACACATTTTACAAGGTTCATAGTGACGAATTTCAGAAAAGTATAAGGACCCTAGTGTTGCAACGACAGAGACAATCCAAATAAATAATAAACCATTTTCTACTTTTTTAGACATATCTATTCTCCCCTTTATTAAACCATATCCTTGTACGATTATAGTTCTTCTAGTTTTATAAGTAAATTAACTTACGCAAAATAAGGCATAACTTTTTAAAAGAATTTCAGTCTAAAGTATGAACGGGTCAGGCAGACGTTTGAGACTTTGAAATGTTATCATTAACATTAGTAATGCCGAAGAAGAGGTGTTTTTGTGAGAGAGAATGAGCATTCAAATATCAGTATTTTAAAAGAGATTGCAGAGCTATTAAATGAAGAAACTGAAATAGTGACAATGCTAAAGGGTGCACTTGTGAGATTTTTAAATGGGACAAATTTTGAAACAGGCTGGATTTTTTTTATCAATGAGAAAGGACGATCAGAGCTTGTTGTACACGAAAATTTACCAGATGCATTGGAATTCAAAAACTGTCATTACTTAAAAAAGGGAGGCTGCTGGTGTGTTTCCCGCTATCGTAATGAGGAATTAAAAAAAGCCTCCAATATTATTGAATGCCAGCGCATTGAAAGTGCGATTGCAGCGAATGTCGGGGATCATGAGGGTATTACACACCATGCTACAGTGCCTCTTCAGTCAGGACAAGAACGTTTTGGGGTCTTAAATGTTGCCTCAAAGGATAAAGTGCGTTTTTCTGAGGAGGAGCTAGCTTTACTTGAATCTGTTGCTTTTCAGATGGGGTCAGCTATTAAGCGAATTTTACTGACAAAGCAGGAACAAGAAATGGCACTCGTAAAGGAGCGTAACCGTCTAGCTAGAGATTTACATGATTCGGTTAATCAGCTGCTTTTTTCAGTTACTCTAACAGCGAGAGCCGGTATTGAAATGACGAATGATCAAGCTATTAAAGAAACATTTAAGGAAATTCAACATTTAACACAGGATGCCTTAACGGAGATGCGAGCATTAATTTGGCAGCTTCGTCCAAAGGGCTTAGAAAATGGTTTGCTTGAAGCGATTAAAGTATATGCTGAAATGCTCGGCTTAAAGTTGCATGTAACAGTTTCAGGTGTATTGCAATTCCCCTCTCGTATTGAAGAAACGTTATTTCGGGTAGCACAAGAAGCACTTAATAATGTACGTCGTCACGCAGGTGTGCTGGAAGCAGCATTATATATAACAGTTACATCTACAGACATTTTGCTTGTGATTCGTGATGAGGGACGAGGCTTTGTCATAGATAATAACACGAAGTTACTTTCAATGGGTTTGCAGTCAATAAAGGATCGTGCAAAATCAGTTGGCGGTGCAGCTGACTGGGTTAGTGAAATTGGCAAAGGAACAGAGCTGTTAATCCGTTTGCCATATTAGGAGGGAAGAAAATGATACGTGTATTAATTGCAGATGATCACCATGTAGTACGTCGTGGATTATTATTTTTTTTAAAAACGCAGAAAGACATTGAAGTGGTAGGGGAAGCAAAAAATGGACTGGAGGCAGTTGCTTTAGCAGAAAGCATACAACCAGATATTATCCTTATGGATTTAGTCATGCCTGAAATGGATGGTATTCAGGCTACTAAGCGCATTAAAGCGAAATTGCCACAAATTGAAATTTTGATGCTTACAAGCTTTTCGGATCGGGATCATGTCGTTCCAGCTATGGAGGCAGGTGCCGCTGGTTATCAATTAAAAGATATAGAACCTGATGAGTTGGTATTGTCTATTCGTCGAATAATGCGTGGCGAAAATACTCTTCACCCAGAGGCCACATCAACGCTAGAAATGGATCGACAAGAATCTGAAAATGCACCTCATGCATTAAACCCACTAACACCTCGTGAACAGGATGTACTTGCAGAGCTAACAAAAGGGAAAAGTAACCGAGAAATTGCTTCCTCCTTATTCGTTACAGAGAAAACTGTAAAAACCCATATATCTAATATTTTCACGAAGCTACAGGTGCAGGATCGAACACAGGCGGCTCTTTATGCTGTAAAGCACGGACTGACAGAGGGTAGTGGTGTGTAAAAGGTAAATTAAAACGGCGAGTTCCTACAAATATGTAGTAGCCCGTCGTTTTTTTATCTTCATTCAGCAAATGTTTTCTGTAGCGAAAGCGAAGCGACAGCTACAGATGGCTTTTGTATCGAAAGTAAAGCGGCAGATGTTTTATGCGCGTAATCGTAGCGGCAGCTACAATTACGCCAAGGCGACATTGATTGTTTATTTTTGAATAAAAAATTTATTTGTAATTTCTAGTAATGTTGAGCTCGGCGAAAGGCCTAAATCTTCTTTTAATTTTTGTTCATAGTCTTGAAATACCCTGTATGCCTGTTCGTATAGCCCAGTGTTTATTAAAATGTGTAAATAGTGTTGAAGTTTTTGTTCATTATATGGGTCAAAATCTAGTAGGCTATTTAAGAATTCAAGTGCCTTTGACGTATCCGTTAAGATGGAAGCTTGAAAACCTTTTTCTAATAAATCTATGTATGATTTAGTCAATTTATCTTTATAGGCTGTGGCCCATTCATAATCGTCAAAAATAAGAAGCCCATTTTTATAAATGGAAATACATTGATTAATTAAGGAAATAGGTGGAAACTCCTGCTTTGAAAAATCATCATAATATCTTTGAAAATCATATAAGTCGCAAAGAATATTAGG
Organism: Lysinibacillus sp. UBA6686; assembly: GCF_002455205.1. Taxonomy (NCBI): domain Bacteria; kingdom Bacillati; phylum Bacillota; class Bacilli; order Caryophanales; family Bacillaceae; genus Lysinibacillus; species Lysinibacillus sp. UBA6686. Next base: position 25,249 of record NZ_DKJS01000080.1, read on the forward strand.
CTTTTCAAAGATATAATATTTATTGGAAAATACTATACAGTTCGCATAACCTATATTGCTTAAGGTTTTTCTTAAATAAGATAAAGCTGTATGAAGATTCGATTTTGCCCGTACATAGTCTAACTCAGGCCAGAGAATTTCTATTAAATAATCACGGTGAATAGGAATGTTTGGATGTAAAATAAAATATACAAATAATTCCTTTGTTTTCTCCGTTTTGAAGGCAATTAAACTATTGTTGCTATAGGCAGCAAATTGATCAAAACATTGAACGTTTAGCATCGTTTTCGAAGCCTTCTGAATGAGTTGCTGTATGGAATATTCATGCTCAATTCGAGCAATAGCCTTTTCTAAACGAGCATGATTAATTGGTTTAAGTAAATAATCAAGCCCTCCGATATCATATGCCTGTAATGCAAACTCTTGATGGGAAGTTATAAAAATAACACTAACATATGGACGCTCCGTTTTGACGATATCAGCTACTTCTAGTCCAGTCAGTTCATTGAGCTTTACCTCTAAAAAAATTGCCTCAAATTCTAATGTTGGAAGCTCCTGAAGAAATGTCTCTACACTAGTAAAGGTTTTCATCACCTGTATTTGCTGAAATGCTTGTAGTTTATTTTGAAAATAGTGTAAAGCTAGTGGTTCATTGTCTATTAAAACGGCTCTAATCACATCAAAATCTCCTTTTTACAATTAAATTGAAAACCATTAAACTCTAGTTCATTGTGTTTGAAAAGGCTTCCTAATATATAGTGAGCACTAAATAAGTGAATTTCACTTAAAAATAAAAATTTGACACTAAGATTTAGTACTCGTAATTTTACTTTTCATAATCCTATTGAGGTTTCATAAAAACAAAGCACTAAATTCTTTGCCACAAATAGATACTATAGTTTTCAGCGCTCTATAAAGAGGATGGAAGTTTTGTCTGTTGTGTTAAGAGAATTGAAATAATTGTATAAGCGTTTATTATCAAACTATTCTTAGCGAAATCAAATAATTCCTGATAAATTCTTGTATTAAACTTGTTTTTTTCTTATATTGTAAAAATAGTATAATGATTGTAATAATTTATCAGGCGTTATTATAGTACATTCGACTTAAATAAAACTCAAAAAGTACTTAAAAAATACTTAAAAAAGATAGGATATTAGTAATTAAAATGCAAAACAAAATAGTTAATTTGTGATGAAAAATGCTTGATGGATGACTAAAATGACATTATGCAATAAAAATAGTAGCAGCAGGGATGGGTGAACCATGAAATTAGAGCGTCTTTTAATGATGACAATGATTTTAATAAATCGAAAAAAAGTGACGGCACAGGAGCTCGCTGAATTATTTAATGTATCTGTTCGTACCATTTATCGTGATATCGAAACACTTAGCTGTGCTGGAATTCCTGTTTTGAGCCAGCAGGGGGTTAACGGTGGAATAAGTTTGATAGAGGGATATCGTGTTGATAAACAGGTTCTGACAAAGGAGGAGCTTGCCTCACTTTCCATTGCTATTAAAAGTGCACTTACAACCTATGAAGATGCCCATGCGGAAGCAGTGCTCGAAAAATTAACAAGTGTTGCTGATGAAGAAATAAAACAATCCATTGATCAACTATTTATTGATCTTAGCCCTTGGGGACCATCTATTGTTTTTAAGGAGCAGATTACACTATTAAAAAAAGCAATTGAACAGGCACATTGTGTAAGCTTCACCTACTCTACAACACATGGTCAAGTAACCACTCGTTTTTTAGAGCCACATACATTAGTACAAAAAGGAAAGGTATGGTATGTCTACGGTTACTGTACATTAAGAAAAGACTTTCGCTTATTTAAAATAGCTAGAATGAAAAATTTAAAAGATGAGATGATAACCTTCCAGCGCAAAGAAGTTCATTTGTCTGAATTACCGTGGAACAAAGAGTGGCATCGCCCCCAAAATGTCATCAAGCTAAAGCTATTATTCGATACAACAATAACAACTTTAGTGGAAGAAACATTTGGCGCAGAGCATATAGATCATGAAAATTTAACAGTTAATATTTCATTGCCAGAGGATGAATGGCTATATGGTTTTCTCTTAAGCTTTGGTCACCGTATAAAAGTTATAGAACCGCCCCATGTTAGAGCTATTGTGCAAAAGCGAGCACAGGAAATTCTAGAGCTATATAAAGGTATTTAATTTTCATTTAAAAAAGATGACATACAGCTGTCAGGTTTCCTTTGCTATAGTCGTAACAAATAGTATGAAGGGTGGATGAAATATGCAAAGTTATTGTCAAAGCTGTGGTATGCCATTAGCAAACGAAGCATTGTTAGGAACAGATAAAGAAGGTCAAAAAAGTCAGGACTATTGCATGTATTGTTATGAATTAGGAGAGTTTAAGCAGCCAGGATTGACAGTTGAGGAAATGGTTGAGATTTGTGTACCACATTTAAAGGAAGATGGTATGGCTGAAGAAGAAGCACGCCAAATGTTATCTTCTTTCTCACCAGGTTTAAAAAGATGGAGAAGAGAAGAAATAAAACAGCCAACCATGATAGAACGAGAATCATTTCAAATCGTAGGGATTTCAGCTCAAACGAGCAATGCCAATGAAATTACGCCTCAAGCTAAAATTCCTAAATTATGGTCAGATTTTTATCAGCAAGAAGTGATGGGACAAATAAAAAATCCAGTCAATAACGTTATATTCGGTCTATATTCGGACTATGAAACAGATGTTAATGGGGATTATTCAATTACCCTTGGAGTGGAAGTAGCAGCTACAGATGAAATCACACAAGGGATGGTCGTAAAAACAATACCGGCTGCTAAATATTTAGTTTTTACTTCAGAGAAAGGGTCAATGCCAGACATTGTAATTAAGGCTTGGCAAGATATCTGGGCCTGGTTTGCCAGCTCAGAAATAGAAAGAGCATACACAGGTGATTTTGAGAGCTATGATGAACGATGTGCCAACCCACAAGAAGCACAGGTTGATATTTATATAGCAATCAAATAACAACAAATCTCCTGCCATTTACTTGGTAGGAGATTCGTTGTCGTTTGCTGGAGGAATGATTTCAATATGTGGTTCAATATGCACGAGTACCTGACAGAATCGATTTTCACGAGTAATCGTTTTTTCAATCTCCTCTGTAATACGATGACTTTCAAAGACGTTTAAGTAAGGGTCCACAGTGACAGTTACATCGATAAAGTACATATTGCCATGGGCGCGCCCCTTAAAGTCTAACAACTCAATTACTCCATCAACATTACGAATAAGGACAGACAAAGTCTCAACTTCTTCGATATTAAATGCATCTGTTAGACTTTGAACAGCCTCCCAAAAGATTTCAATTGCTGTTTTAATAATTAGAAGTGCAACGAGAAGTGCAGTAATTGTGTCTATAATAGGAAAGCCGAAAATAGCTCCGAAAATCCCGATTGCTGTACCAATACTTACTAGCGCATCTGAACGATTATCATAGGCTGCTGCCTTTACAGCTGCACTTTTTATTTTTTTAGAAAGTGCTAAATTATAGCGATAAACGATATACATCACTATAGCACTGCCAATTGCGACATAGGCAGTTACTAATGACGGTGCTGTACTAACAGGCTCCCAAAGACCTTTTATCGAATTAATAAGTACCTGTAAGCCAACAATTAACATAATAAACGATGCAACAAGTGAGGCAACTGTTTCGGCACGCAAATGCCCATATTGATGATTAGAGTCAGGTGGAATTTGTGCAATTCTTAATCCAATAAGTACTGCTATAGAGGCGATAATATCAGTAGTATTATTTAATCCATCTGCCTTAAGCGCTTCTGATGCACCAATATAGCCGATTGTTAATTTTATAGAACTTAGTACCAAATATGTTGCAATGGATAACCAAGCACCTTTTTCCCCTTGACGTAAATTTGTATAAAGCTCCATTTTGTTTCCTCCTCGCAAAACTTTCGGGCATTATAAAACGACTCCCTTCTTTGAAAGGGAGTCGTTGCTACAATTTATCATGTTATTGCTATAAGCTCCCCACCACTATAGGTTGTGAGCTATATACATTTTTTATAGCTTGTATCTGTTAGTGCGATGTTAATCGTAACACAGTAAATAAAACACTCAAATTTTTAGTCATTTACATCTTCATTGTCATTTGATAAATCACGTTCAGGTAACTTCAGAACTTCTAAGTATAAAATATGGTGACCATCTAATTCTTTTGCGATAAATTCATAGCCTTGCTCTTTAATGCTATCTCCTTCGACTGCATCAAAGCGCTTTGTCATAAACCAACCGCCGATTGTATCTATATCATCATCTTCTATGTCAGTACCTAGCATATCATTTACATTTTCTACTAGCATCTTTGCATCTAAAATAAAATGATCTTCTGCAATTTCTTGTACTTCAGGGATCTCATCCTCATCAAATTCATCTTGAATATCGCCGACAATTTCCTCAATAATATCTTCAATCGTCACTAAACCAGATGTTCCACCATATTCATCCATTAAAATGGCCATATGAATACGTTCACGCTGAATTTTAAGTAGTAAATCGTTAATTTGTGTTGTTTCCATCACACGAATTATCGGCTGCATATAGTCAATCACAGGCTTATCACCATTTGCAGGATCTTTAATGTAAGCGGTTAATAAGTGCTTCATATTAACTAAGCCGATAATATGGTCTTTGTCACCATCGATAACTGGGTAACGGGTATATTGCTCAACGCCCATTAAATCGAATACTTCTCTAATCGTTAGTTCTTTTTCAATACCAACGATTTCAGTACGTGGGACCATGATTTCTTTCGCAAGACGATCAGAGAACTCAAAAATGCTGTTCACATATTCATATTCTGAAGTATTAATTTCTCCACCTTTTAAACTATCCGACAAAATCATACGTAACTCTTCTTCAGTATGGGCTACTTCTGATTCTGACATCATTTTCAAGCCGAAAAGACCTGTTAAGCCTCGTGCAGATCCGTTTAATAGCTTAATGATTGGATACGTAATGTTGTGGAATAAAATTAATGGGCCAGAAAGATTTAATGTTACAAATTCTGCTTTTTGGATGGCAAGTGTTTTTGGCGCCAATTCCCCCATAACTACATGCATAAACGTTACAATTGAGAATGCAAGTATAAATGAAAGGACAGTAGTAATGTTTTCACTCAAATTTAGAAATTCAAACACTGGATTCAAGATAATCTTAAATGTAGGTTCACCAAGCCAACCTAAGCCAAGTGCTGTAATGGTAATACCTAGCTGACATGCCGATAAGTATTCATCTAAATCTGAAATTACACGTTTTGCATTTTTTGCTTTTTTATTCCCTTCGGCAAGCAATTGATCAATACGTGTAGATCTTACTTTAACGATTGCAAATTCGGTTGCAACGAAAAATCCTGTCATTATTATTAGTAGGGCAAATGCCGCCAACCTTATGGTTATTTCCATTATGTCTCCGTCCAAATAATTCCTTTGTCCCCGCCCGAATGAGGGAGGTAAACAAAGTGTACACCTCCTATGATTTAAAAAATTGTTGGATGATTCAATCATAAAATATTTAGATGCAAAACACAAATATTGACAACCACTTTTTATGATCAATCCGTATTTTACTAACGTCAAAATATTGAAAATCAAAAATCATTGTGCTACCTTTAAAAGGAGCAAAGATAGTTTATTTAGAGAAGGAAGCATTTTATCTCATAAAAAACGACACGTCAAAAATCTCAAGAGAGCTTTATCTGCGAATTTTTTAAATGAATTATTTTTAATAGCATCAAACAAAGGAGCCTTCTCAGCAAGTGAGAGGGCTCCTTCTGCTTTAAATACTATTCTTGTTGGAAGCGTAATTTTAAACACGCTTTTTCAACATCATGAAGTGGTTCTTTGAATGGGATTTCGCCTGTAAAGGATGATATGGTAACAGGTGCCTTTTCCGTAATACCTTGCTGTGTTAAAAGATAATTTTTTCCATTAAACGTTAAATACATATTTTTTACAGATTTTTTTCCGAATGAGCTAGTCGGAGTGTCGATTAAGGCTTTTAATTGGCTGCAAAATTCATTGTAAAAATCACTATTATAGCCAGAAAGTAACTCGAATTTTTTACTATTGATAGTGTCAGCTTCATCTACTAATTCAAAAATTTTAGCAGAAAATTCGGAAAAAACTTCTTTTATTTTTGCACGAATTAATGCTTTTGAATTATAACTGTTTAAGTCATCTAAAAGTGTGACTTTACTCATTGAAATAGCCCCCTGCATACAAAACATTTATTATCAAGTTGATAACATAAATGTATAAGAAAAATGCGGCGATTTCAATAGATGGAAATATTTTTAGCATAAATGATCTGCATTCACTAGTAAAAAATGGGTATATTTAAAAGCTGATTACACGAGAAAGGTACTACTTTTTATTATTCGTACACATGATACAACATAAGCTCATGAATCATTTTTTTAACATCTTCTTCGTTTGGTGGAATAGATCCAGTCCATTGGATATTGCCATCCTTTAAATACTCAGCTGTATAGCGTTCACGTTGATAGAAGAAAGAAATAGCCCAGCCAGGAAGCTGAGAATTTTCAAATAAAGGCTTAAAATTGAAATGCTGAATCATAAACAAACCCCATTTCTTATATATGTAGTTATTATTATTCAAGGATAGTAGTAAATTTGCAACTATTCCACCTAAAGAAAATGATTGAAAGGTGTTGAATTATCTAGGGGTTTTTCTTTCGCTGAAAATCCTTGCTCTGCTATAATGAGTGCAATAGGCGACAAAATCCGCCAATCGTGAATACAATTGAAATGAGAGGGTACTAATGGATAATTTTCTAGTGACTTTACTATTTATGGCCATTATTGGAGCTGCTATCGGTGGTGTAACGAATCACCTAGCTATAAAAATGCTTTTTCGTCCACATGAAGCAATATATATTAAAAATTGGCGTGTACCATTTACACCAGGACTTATTCCAAAACGACGTGATGAATTAGCGAGGCAGCTTGGACTAACGGTTGTAAATTATTTATTAACACCTGAAACCTTTAGGAAAAAATTCTTTTCTAAAGATATTCAGGACAAAGTAGAACAGTTTGTACAAACAAAGGTAGAAGAAACTATTTTTACAAATGATAAAACGATTCAAGATTGGCTTACATTAGCTGGATTTTCTCATATGCCAACAACAATTGAAAACAAGATTGAAGCAATTGTTGAGGGACAATTTGAGTCGATGAAGAATACATTATCAACGAAGTCAATTCATACACTGTTATCGGCAGATATTCAACAAACAATTGACGCAAAGATTCCAGTAGCAGTTCGTCATATATTAGAGAAGGGTGAGGATTATTTTTTATCACCTGAGGGCGAGTTAACTATAAAAGCAATGATTGATGATTTCCTGTCGTCTAAAGGTTCACTTGGTGGAATGATCAATATGTTTTTAGGTGACTCTTCTTCGCTTGTGGCAAAGGTTCAGCGCGAGCTCATAAAATTCTTGCAGGCACCAGGTACAACAGCATTATTAACGAAAATCTTTACACAGGAGTGGGATAAATTAAAAGAACGTCCTGCGATGGATTTTTTACAGGATATTCGATTTGATTTATTATTAATGAAAGTGCAAGGTTATGTAAAAGAGCAGCTAGCAGTTGAGGAACGCTTGAAACAACCTATTTCATATTACTGGCCAGAAGGTAATACATGGATGAAGGAAACAGTCATTCCTCAGGTTATTGAAAAAGCTTTTGTTAAAGCAGAAGAGAAATTAGAGGATGTATTAAAACGCTTAAATTTACAGGAAGTAGTTCGTGAGCAGGTTGATTCTTTCCCTGTGGCGAAGCTAGAGGAGCTTGTACTAGGCATTTCAAAACGTGAGTTTAAAATGATTACAGTACTAGGTGCAGTTCTTGGTGGGTTGATTGGGATTGTGCAAGGGTTAATTGTCTACTTTATTTAAAAAGGGGAAATAAAAGAATGATTAATATTTATAATGAAATTAATGCTTTAGAGGCAACTTTCCGTAAAACACCGGAATTTGAAGAGTTGCAAAAGGCTGTTTCAGTAGTAAAGAATGATGAAGAGGCATTAAATGTTTTTAAAAATTTCCGTAAAATTCAAATTGAGCTACAGAAAAAGCAATTAGCGGGTGAGGATTTTTTGGAAGATGAACTAGTGTACGCTCAAAAGGCGTCTCAGCTTGCTCAGCAAAATGAAAAAATATCTTCAATGCTTGAAGCAGAAATGAAATTAAGCAAGGTGATTGAAGAGGTAAATCGTATTTTAGTAAAGCCTATACAAACATTGTATGAGGGAATATAAAGTACCCTTCGCTAATTAAGGGTCTAGGAATAAATAAACTATTATTTGCACATATAACAATTAGGAAAGAAACGTGTCTCCATGTCGAGGCACGTTTTCACGTTATACACTAATTTAAAAAATATGGAGGTAAGTACTATGCATGTAATTATTGAATGGACATATAAGGCGCTAAAGGGTGCAACAACAGTACTCCGTTCAGAAGAAATGCCAGCAGCTCAAGCAGTACTACTAGCTGAGGATATGGAGCGAACAGGGAGAGTTAAATCGTTGCATTGTATTGATCGACAGGAAACAAACTGGTCGCTAAAGGAGCTGAAGGCCTATTTAAAGGAAATTGAGACAGAGCCACATAACATTACTGTTTATTTTGACGGTGGCTTTGATCGTGCTACAAAACAATCAGGGCTGGGATGTGTCATTTATTATGAGCAAAATGGCAAACCATATAGATTAAGAAGAAATGCCTTTTCATCAGAGCTAAATTCCAATAATGAGGCAGAATATGCAGCGCTTTATTTAGGGATCGTTGAGCTTGATTTACTGAATGTGCATCATTTACCTGTTTGTTTCATTGGTGATTCTCAAGTCGTAATTAATCAATTAAGTGGGGAATGGCCTGCGCTGGAAAAGGATTTATCGAGCTGGGCAGATAAAATTGATGCGAAGTTAGAGGATCTTAATATTCAACCAGAATATCAGCTCATTTCCAGGAAAGAGAATTCAGAAGCGGACCGTCTAGCTACACAAGCCTTAAATGGCATAGACATTACAGGATTAAGCGAAACTGAAAGGTAGTCACTGAACCATTGTCCAAAACCATCTTGGTCATTAAATAGGCTAGACTAAACTAGTAAATGCAATGGACAACCCTTATACGTGTCACACCCCTTTGAATGGGAATTGTAATAATATGGAGGAACCACCTTCCTTTGATTGAAAAAATTCCTTTATCTAAAATGAGTATAAAGGTATTTAATTCTGATAAGAGCCTCGCTACAAATCATATTGTAGAAGGCTCTTTAAGGCTGTTTATTTTCTAACTATCTAAACGACTTGTTAACAAGATAGTTTAATGGGGGTTTTTCATAATTCAACCTTTTGAATTATTAGGATTTTCAAGAATAAAACTAAAGATAATGATGTATACATTATACTTAATATCATCAATCCTGATGTGACATCTGGTTCTTTTTGAAAGTCGAATAACGAAGGAACTCCCACGTAATAAGGAAATAAAACATAGATATAATACATTACTCCGAAGTACAATGCTAGCAATAAAATGATCATACAAAATTTACTAAAACTTGGTTTCTCAAATGTTACTGTATGTCTTCCTTTTGCTAAATTATAGCATGTTGTTCCTAATAAATAGATTAAAATAGTACAAATGAAGATTGTAATACTAAGAATTATTTTAGCGGCAGATTTCACCTTTGGAAAATCCTCACCTAATAAAGGTTTAGGAGTTCCTCCTTCCACTATTCTAAATAAATTAAAACCAGAATGGAATGTTATATCTTGTTTCGAATTTGATAGGAGAACAAGTCCAAATGATTTATCAGAATTTAAAACCATCGTTGAAGTGAAGCCAGGTAATCCACCCTCCATATACATATTTTGCGGATATATATACCAATTGTACCCCATACCATAATTATTAGCTTGGAATACTTCGTTAATACGGTTTGAACGAATCAGATTACCCATAGGAGTTCCCCCCTCGTTTAGTAGACACATCATAAACTTTGCTAAATCTGTGACATTTGAGGATAACCCTGCCGAGCTAGATGTAGCATAAACTAACTCTTCCTTATAAGGTTTAATTTTACCCCAGTGATAACGATGTCCCATTGCTGTATTGGAAAGTTGTTGATCATCAAATGTAAAATACCCTGTTCTGTTCATTCCGAGAGGTTTAAAAATATTTTCATCCATATATTTTGTAAAAGGAACATTTGAAACTTCCTCAATAATTATTTGCAGCAAATCTGTATTCATATTGGTGTATTCAAATGTTTCACCGGGTTTCGCAACTAACATAACATTACGTAGTTTATCACTAATTTGAATTTTAATTTCCCGTCGATCTACACTTTTCACTTCATGAACATTGAGGCGACTAGGCAAACCACTTGAATGATTAAGTAAATGCTTAATAGTAATCTGATTTGACATTAAAGCATCACTTGTTTTAAACCAAGGAAGATAATTAACAACAGGATCTTCTATACGTAAAAGTCCTTTCTCTTGAAGCTGCATAATAGCTATTGTGGTAAACACTTTAGAAAGCGATCCTAAGTTAAAGTTTGTATTTTCGTCAATCTGCTGTGTATCTTCTCGGATATCTAATGTTCCAAAACCTTTAGAATAAATAATCCCATTAAAATCAACAAGTGCAAAGGCCATTCCCGGAATATCATGTGTTTTCATGTTGTTCTCAATTTCAACTTCAATTTGTTTTATTTTCTGGTCCCTATCACTTATTGTTGCCGAAAATTTATCTGTAGACGTGAATAGTAAAATACAAAGAATGCAAATAATTAAAACTATAATTTTTTTAATCATACTCCCCCCTATTCTTTACTATCAAACTGCTTTACTACAAACTAAGTTGATTTTGCTATAATCACATTTTTCAACTAGTATATTTTTAAATTATAGTAACTAAAATCGCAAGAAGAAATACTATATGACTATTTACGAGGAAATAGTAGGCAAGATTCAACCCGTAGAATACAGCAAAGGCATCACGAATAATAAATATTGTTAACCGCACCTCCTAGTCCACCATACCCTTTATATTTTATGTTTTTTACAATTTAGGTCTTGTTAAATCAAATGATGGTTTTTTTATTTTTTAAAATGAAACTTTTACCATTTAAAATCGACTACTACTATGTATCTAAATAATAAGGAGAGATTTTATGAATATGAAAAAGTTTGCACCTGTAGCAATGACAGCATTATTATTTGGAAGTGCAGTTCCAGTCGCTTCAGCCAATGAAAAGCCTACAGAAGCACCGCAAATTCAAATTGATCCTGTACACATTTTCAACAATACACATGGGATAGTTGAGAAAGTCCATACTGGTGAAAAAATTACATATTACACGGTAAAAGATGGCGATCAAACGAATGTTGTAGAAATTACAAATGAAACACCTGTTTTCGATAATACAGGGAAGAAGGTGGATCTTAAAGAGGGAGATAAAATAGTTGCCTATACATTTGCAAACAAGCCTCAAAAATTAATCTATCCACCACAATTCAATCCTGATGTTGTCATAGTTGAAACAGAGGCAGTTGGATTTGTTGATGTTGATTATTTCTTTGAAGACTTAAAAAATACTTATGATATTTTAAAATTAAATATTGGAGAAAAGACGGAGCTTTTCAATTCACAGGGAGAGAAAGTCACAGCTAAGGATTTAGCAGAGAAGCATTTAGTGGTTTTCTATACAGCTTCTACAAAAAGCATCCCAGCTCAGACCACTCCTTCAAAAGTAATCATTCTTGAAAACAAATTTGCTAATACAGCAGAAAATACTGTTGAAGCAGAGATTGCAGCCATTATTGAGGCAGATTCATATGAAGTAGAAGGAACGAAAATGGTTCCTTTGCGCCTGATTGCTGAAAAACGTGGTTTTACGGTAGAGTCAACGGGTAAAGGGGCAATTATAACAAAAGGTAATTTATCTTTCACAATTACGCGCGGTGAAAAAATGTTTGGTGTGAACAAAGCCTTACATCCACTTCATGTAGCACCTGCATTACTAGAAGCGAATAAAACATATGTACCAATAGAGTTTGTTGAGGAATTCCTAAAATAATATGTTTCAAAGTAAAACAGTAAGCTAGAGGAGGTATTCTAGCTTGCTGTCATGTTGTTGAAATACTATTATTTCAATGAAATCAAGGTGATAAATTAAAAGTATAGTCTTTTTTCAAAACGAGGGGTTGATCTCCGTTCCGACTGAGTGCTTTCCAGGGGGCGTCCGATGAGCCGCTTCACTCAGTCTAAACTCCAATCAACCACTGCTCATAGTATTTTCTTCTGGCATTTCATACAAATTAATAGTGATAAATTTGAAGTCTTAGCCATCACTATATTGTGCAAAAATGGAGCTTTGAAAACATTTTTCTATGTGAATGCAGAGCGACAGTAATAAGTGGCTTTATGTAAGGTGAAAAAGTAGTTTATGCATAGAATGTAGGTTGACAGCTATAGAATTGTACTACTATTCTATCCATTTAATGATGGTGAGAAATATGCTTTTACTTTACTTTTNNCTCGCCCACTGGAAAGCGAGTAACCTGGAACGGAAATCATCTTCATTTTGACTAAATATTCTCAAAGGTATCCTTGACCATTTAGTTTTTCAACACTATGACAGTAAGCTAGAGGAGGTATTCTAGCTTGCTGTTTTTGCTTTTAGGAGTATTTAAGATAAATGTCGGATACTTCTTTGCAAAGATTTGAACACTTCGCTTGAAATGAAAAGTTTGCATAAAATTTCTCGCTAGTATTAATTCATCTGAATACAGTAAAGCATGTCGAAAATGTTGCTGGATAAATTTTCGTGCCTGTTCATAGTGCTTGTTGATAGAGATAGCACCGTAAATCTCTTCTTGATCCATAATATAAATAAGATCACAAGGAACTTTATGCATGCGATATTTTAATAAAATAGTAATGTAAATGGTCTTTTCATCACATCGTTCTAAATTAAAGTGATGAAATAATACTTCTAGCTGGTGAATAAAGCTTGGAGCGGAAGAAAAATAATTATTTTTTATAAGAACCATTATCAACACCACCTTTATTAAAAATTATAAAGTGAATAACTTACATTGTCTATAATTAGACGGAATATTCTGTTATTTAAAACTTCTATTTGTAACTTTGCTTAACCTAATAAAAATTTGTTACACTATGGATGCCGTAATTTTGAAAGAAGAGAGCGAAGAAAATGAAAATTATTCACATAGATCAAAATTATCCAGAGGATTGGATTCGCGTATTAAACCATATAGCAAATTTATTTTTTGAGGATTCCAAACTAAAAGCAAAGTCTGATGGAGCCGACATGTCCGTATCCTTTGAGCATCATGTTGCTGAGGATTGTTCTATATCTACAAAAGCAGTATTAGAGGTAGAGGGAAAGCAATTTACAAATGAATATCATATTCAATATAATACACAGGCTGATGGACGTGAGCTAAATATCCGTATTAAACGTGCTCTGTCACATGTATTTTTAGATGTGCTTGAACAATATACGGGGATGCAACAGCAATGGGGTATTTTAACAGGTGTCCGTCCGACTAAGCTCTATCATAAATTTAGAAAAGAAGGCAAGACAGAGAAAGAAATTGCTGACATACTTATTCGTGATTTCCGATTGTCTGCACAAAAGGTAGCACTCTTAAAAGATATTGTTGAACGACAATTAGTGACGATCCCTGATATCGATAACATTGGAAAGGAAATAAGTGTTTATATCGGAATTCCTTTCTGTCCCACAAAATGTGCCTATTGTACGTTCCCCGCATATGCGATTGGAAGTAACCGAAAGCATGGCCGTGTCACTACATTTTTAGAGGGGCTACATATTGAATTAAGAGAAATGGGTAAATGGCTGAAGGACAACGATATGAAAATCACATCTATTTATTGGGGTGGTGGCACGCCAACATCTATTGAGGCACATGAAATGGATGCATTGTATCAGACGATGTACGATTCTTTTCCACATCCTGAAACAATCCGCGAAGTGACAGTTGAGGCGGGTAGACCAGATACGATTACTACAGAAAAACTAGAGGTGTTAAAAAAATGGGGGATTGACCGCATAAGTGTTAATCCACAATCTTATACAGATGAAACGTTAAAGGCAATTGGTCGCCATCATACGGTTCAGGAAACAGTTGATAAGTTTTGGCTTGCACGTGAATCAGGAATGAACAATATTAATATGGATCTGATTATCGGCTTACCAAATGAAGGTATCGAGGAATTCCAGCATTCTTTAGAGGAATCTGCTAAGATGCAACCAGAGTCATTGACTGTTCATACACTATCATTTAAACGTGCATCAGAGATGACTCGTAATAAGGATAAATACAAAGTAGCGAATCGTGAAACTGTTGCAGAAATGATGCAGATGGCACAAAATTGGACAAAGGAAAATGACTATGTTCCGTACTATTTATATCGACAAAAAAATATTTTAGGTAATTTAGAAAATGTCGGCTATAGTAAAGCTGGTGAGGAAAGCATCTATAATATTGTGATCATGGAAGAGGTACAGACAATTTTAGGAATCGGCTGTGGCGCTTCTTCTAAATTTGTTCATCCTGAAACAGGGAAAATTACGCAGTTCCATAATCCAAAAGATCCTGCTGCCTATATCATGACATTTGAGGATGCTATAGGTAAAAAAATTGAGTTTTTAGATGAATTATATAAAGCATAAGGTAGAGGCAATCTGAGTTGTTCAGGTTGCCTTTTTCAAGCTCACAAGAGTGTTTGCTCTGAAGTATAATCATGTTAAAAATAAATGAAGTGGAGGGATAAAATGAAAGTCATTATTAGTCCAGATTCGTTTAAGGGAACCCTGTCAGCCCTCGAGGTAGCAAATGCAATGCAGGCAGGAATCATGGAGGTGGACCAATCAATTCATACTGTGATGTTACCAGTTGCAGACGGTGGAGAAGGCACATTGGAATCGCTTATTATGGCTACTGATGGTCAGTATTTTTCGGCGCAGGTACTTGATCCATTAGGGAGAGAAATAGTGGCGAAATATGGTGTACTTGGTGATAATGTTACATGTGTTATTGAAATGGCTCAGGCATCTGGCATAGTGTTACTTCAGGATAATGAAAAAAATCCTCAACGGGCATCAACATATGGAACGGGTCAATTAATAAAAGCTGCTCTAGATCAAGGATTTAGGAAGTTTATTATTGGCATTGGCGGTAGTGCTACAAATGATGCTGGTATTGGCATGTTAAAGGCACTAGGACTGCAATGTAGAAAAGAGGATGGCTCATTAATTGATGATGGAGTGTCAGCTTTATTAGAGCTGGCCATTATTGATAGTAGTTGTCTAGATTCACGATTAGCTGAAGCACAGTTTACTATTGCATGTGATGTGGATAACCCCTTTATTGGAGAGCAGGGGGCAACTGCTATATTTGGACCTCAAAAAGGCGTAAAAGAGCATCAAATTGCTTATTTTGATAACTGTTTAAAGCAGTTTGCGGACATTGTTGAAGAGCAATATGGCATTCGATTACATGATCTCAAAGGGGCAGGTGCAGCAGGTGGCATAGGTGGTGCATTCATAGCCTTTTTAAATAGTAGCTTCTCAGCAGGTATTGATATTGTAATGGATGCCATTCGATTAAAACAACATATAGAAGGAGCTCAATTCGTTATAACAGGGGAAGGGAAATCAGATCGCCAAACATTACATGGAAAAGCACCGTTAGGAATAGCGAAGGCAGCCAGATTAGCTAATGCTCAGGCAATCTTATTGTCAGGGAATATTGATGATATTGATAAACCAGCATTGTATACTTATTTTACTGTTGTTGAGTCTTTAGTAGATAATAAGGTTAGTGTTCAACAGGCAATGCAAGAGCCTTATGAATGTATTCGTTTGAAAACCAAAAAAATATTTGAGAATCTCTTACAAAAGAGTAGTTCATCATAGAAGATTTTAGAAAATAGTGGGCAGTTCCAAGCTGCTCTTTTTTGTATAATAGAAAAATAGAAAGGAAGTAAGAAGATGAAAAAATTAATAATAGTACTTCTTTGTATTTTTTTATTAGCGGGCTGTACAGAGGTTTTAAAGACAGAAAAAGTACCAGTAACTGCTGGACAAGAAATGCGTGTTCATTTCCTTGATGTAGGGCAGGGAGATTCTATTTTTATTGAGTCAGCAAATGGTAAGACAATGCTTGTGGATGGAGGTGTTAAGGGTGCAGGCCAGCAGGTGGTTTCGTATTTAAAAGAGCTAGGTGTAAATAAGCTAGATATAGTTGTAGCAACACATCCAGATGCTGACCATATTGGGGGCTTAATTCCTGTGTTACAATCATCAATTGATATTGGTCAATTTTATGATTCTGGAAAGGTACATACATCACAAACCTTTGAAGAAATGCTGACACTAATTGATACGAAGAATATTCCCTATTATGTTCCAACAACAGGAGAAAATATAGCGTTTGATGATGATCTTACTGTAAAGGTCTTAAATGCTAATGAGCATGCAACGGATAATAATGATGCATCGATTGTGTTAAAAATGGTATATGGCAATGTTTCGTTTTTATTAACAGGAGATGCGGGGATAGCATTAGAAAAAGACATGCTGCAAAATGATGTACAGGCAACAGTCTTAAAGGCAGGTCATCATGGCTCAAATACGAGTAGCTCGGAGAAATTTATTCAAGCAGTGCATCCAGAAGTAACCGTCTTAAGCTATGGGGAAGGAAATAAATATGGGCATCCTCATGCCGAAGTCGTTGAGCGTTTGCAAGCTGTTGGGAGTAAGATTTATGCTACCGCAGAAGCTGGAACGGTTATCGTATCTACAGATGGTGTAAACTATGATGTGCAGTCAAAAGAATGGTCAGGAGCCAATATCTCAACACCTCCAAATGCCACAAGTGTAGAGATTGTTAGTAAGGATTTAATAGATGAAATTGTCGGTATTAAAAATAATGGTAGTGAAGCAGTATCGTTAAAGGATTGGCAGCTTATTTCAATAGAAGGGAATCAAGTATTCAAATTTCCAAATGTGACATTACAGCCTGGTAAGATCATTTATGTGACAAGTGGAACAAATGCGCGAGATGGTCAAAATTATTTAAAGTGGACGAAGAAACAAATTTGGCTAAATGATGGAGATGCTGCACAATTAAAGAATGCGAAAGGGGAACTTGTTAGTGAGCTCGACTAAATATACCTTAGACCGTATTGAAGATGGCTATGCAGTTTTCTTGAAGTACCCAGAGGAAGAGGAACAACTAATCATATTACAGTCAGCCATGAATAAGCCAGTACAGGTGGGCGATCGTGTGTTAATTGAAGAAATAAACGACATTTATCATATTGAAATTTTACTAGAAGAAACAGAGCAAAAAAAAGCTGAGATAAAGAGCTTAATGGAACGCCTACGTAATAAAAATAAATAGTACATGACAGGCTGTGCGTAAGGTACGCATAGCTTGTTGATTTTAGAAGGAATGTACATAAAATGCCATCCTAAATATTTTGAAAATATGCTAAAATAAGCAGTATTAAAGGAAGCTAGGAGCTGACACAATGTCAATTAATACAATTATTTTTGATTTAGATGATACACTGCTGTGGGATAAAAAATCGGTTAAAACAGCATTTGAAAAAACATGTCAATATGCAGCAACTATACATAAAATAGATCCAGTAGAGTTGGAGGAAGCAGTACGAAAGGAAGCTCGTACGCTTTATGAGGGGTATGAAACATACGACTATACAGTGTTAATTGGAATTAACCCATTTGAAGGTCTATGGGGAACATTTGATGATCCAACAGATTCCTTCCAAAAAATGAAGGGAATTGTACCAGAGTATCGTACTGCTTCATGGACAAAGGGCTTAGCAGCGTTAGGGATTGATGATGCGCAATTAGGAGAAGAGCTTGGTGAGCGATTTGTGGTTGAACGTAAGGTATCGCCATTTTTATACGAGGATACATTTACTGTACTGGATGAGCTAAAAGGAAAATATCAGCTCATTTTATTAACCAATGGTGCTCCAAGCCTACAGAACTTAAAGCTGACAATTACACCAGAAATAGCGCCATATTTTGACCATATTATTATTTCTGGAGACTTTGGCAAAGGAAAGCCAGATGCCGCCATTTTCGAGCATGTTATGGAGAAGGCAGGTATTACAGCCGATGATGCCATTATGGTGGGCGACAATTTAAATACTGATATTTTAGGCTCATCACGTGTGGGTATGCGGAATGTATGGATTAATCGTGAAAACAATGTTCCAAGTGGTGCTGTAACACCAACTTATGAGGTAGATTCTTTAACTGCACTTTTAGAACTTGTGAATAAGCTATAAATCAAAAATGTACTGATTCATCAAAGGATCAGTACATTTTTTTTGCAGCCTATCAATGCAAACTCAAACTTTACCGGAATTCCATTCCAATAAATTGAATTATCAAAAAAATAAATTTATACTAAATAAAAGTAAACACTTTCAATCTAGTGATTTCGATTTGGAGAAATGTACAAGCCTTTTTCGTTGTAAAGACTGCATGTTTATGGGGGTGTATATAGTGAAAGCAAATCGTTTAGTGTTTGAGAATGCCATTGATATTAATCCACGTTCGGGCATTATAAAGTTCAATGGGAATCGAATGATCTTAAAATCAGCTGAGGCACTTGGTTTTTTTAGGCGTGATATTATTCAAACGTTGAATATGGAGCGAGCAAAGGGCTTTTTATTACGCTATGGATGGGCATGCGGCTATAGTGCTGGTGACTCTATTGAGAAAATGTACAATTGGAAAGAGTTAAAAGAGTTAATAAAAGCTGGCGCTGCAATCCATACTTTAGAGGGTGTTGTCAGTGTAGAAATTGATGTACTGGAAATAAGCAATGATAAATTTGAAATGGAAGGCAAATGGTTCCATTCTTACGAGGCGGAGGAGCATGTCCGCCATTTTGGCTTTAGTGAAGAAAGTGTGTGCTGGACATTAATCGGTTATGTAGCAGGCTTTCTAGCAAAAACTTATTCAAGAGAAGTCGTTGTTTTTGAGGAAAAATGTCGTGGTAAATGTGATGACTATTGTAAATTTGTTGTTCGAACTAAGGAGCATGCAACAGCAGAGCAATTAGATTTATTACGATATTTTCAAGAAACATCCTTAGCTGATGAATTAGACGCTACTTATAATGAGTTAAAATCATTGAATAATTCTATCCTCCATTCTGACACCATCCACAAACAAATGACACATGCAATGCTAGAGGGCTATACGTTAAATCAACTCTTACATCTTTTAAGTGATGCGTTGCAATGTAGTGTAGCAATAGAGCGTAGATATTTAATGAAGCCAATTGGTTATTATTTTATGCAGAAGGATGATGAGCACCTCTATCTAGAAGGAAAACTTAGGAAAAAGGAGTTTCGACATGAATATGAAATTATGACGATGAAAAAACAATTGGGGACTTTAGTGATTCTTAGTCATAATGACTTAACAAGAGAACAGGAAATGATTATTGAACGCGCTGTGACGGTATTTTCAATTTATTTATATACACAGATGCAAATTGCTCAGTCCCAATGGCAAAAAAAGTCCGATTTTTTAGATGAAGTCATGAGTAGACAATCTTCCACAGAGGCACTCATTAAAAAGGCTCGCAGCATTTTCTATTTTGATCCGAGTAAAAACAATCGTGTAATTGTCATCACATCTGAGTATGAGGAACCAGAAATTTTGCATAGCTTTTTAATGACAGAGTATTTAAATATTGAGTGTTTCATTAAAAATCAAGAAATTTTACTTATTCTAGAGGATTGTGAAAAGGATATTGGATATATATCAGACTTTGTTAGCATTTTAACGAAACGATTAAAAGAACGATTTAAGCAATCTATATTCCAAATTGGTGTAGGGAAAAATGCTGATAGGTTAGAGGAAATTGGAAGCAGCCACAATGAGGCTAGACTGATTTGTCAATTTCTACAATATGCAGCACCTGGAAAGACACAATCTGCTATTTACGAAAACTTTCAGCATATTATGCTATTTTTAAAGACGACAAATCCAAAGGAGCTTCTGCATTTCTATGAAGAGGTGCTAGGTCCGCTAATAAAATATGATGAGCAAAATAATGCAACACTTGCCCATACGTTAGAGGTTTTTTTAAACAATAGCGGTAATGTCAATAAAACAGCAAAGGCTTTGAGTCTTTCAATTCCAGGTTTTCGTTATAGAATGGAAAAAATTGAATCTTTATTACAAGAAGATTTACGTACAGGAGATGGGCGTTTTCGATGCCAATTAGCTTTAAAAATCTATTATGTACTGAAAGCATTAGAAAATAAAAAGTAGAGAAAGTCAGCGTATTTGCTGGCTTTTTTCTATTTTTTGCACATATTCCTTTCAAATTTGAAGGAAAAATGGCGGAATTCTATACTTTTTATTAATTATCTAAAAATTCCGAAAGAACTATATTTAAATAGACATGTCAAACAAGAAAAATAATTGTAGGGGGGAAGGGAATGGTCGTAAAACAAGGTACGAAGCCATTGACAGGGCAAGAATATTTAGAAAGTTTAAAGGATAGTCGAGAAATTTGGTTACATGGTGAACGTGTAAAGGATGTCACGACTCACCCAGCTTTTCGGAATTCGGCTCGATCGATTTCACGTTTATATAATGCCATGCATGACCCAAAATACAAAGATATTTTAACTTGTGAAACGGATACGGGTAGTGGAGGTTATACCCATAGTTATTTCCGTGCAGCACGAAGCGCGGATGATTTAATGAAAGGACGGGATGCTATTGTAGCTTGGGCCCGCCTTACATATGGGCAGATGGGGCGGACACCAGACTATAAAGCTTCCTTCCTTGCAACACTTGGTGGGAATCCTGAATACTATTCACCTTTTCAAGAAAATGCAAAGCGTTGGTACAAAGAGTCACAAGAACGAAATTGGTTCTTTAATCATGCAATTGTGAACCCACCTGTAGATCGGCACAAAGATGTTCATGAAGTGGGCGATGTTTTTATCCAAGTGGAGCGTGAAACAGACAAAGGCTTGATTATTAGTGGTTCGAAGATGGTAGCAACAGGATCAGCTATTACTAATTACAATTTTGTGGGTACGTATGGATTACCAATTAAAGATAAAAAATTCGCGGTTGTTTTTATTGCACCAATGGATGCTCCTGGTGTAAAGCTTATTAGTCGAGCATCGTATGAAATGACGTCTGCGATTATGGGTAGTCCATTTGATTATCCGCTAAGTAGTCGTTTTGATGAAAATGATGCAGTACTTGTATTTGAGCAAGCGCTTATTCCGTGGGAAAATATTTTAATTTATGAAGATATGCAAAAGACAACTTCATTCTTTGTAGAAAGCGGTTTCATTAATCGCTTTACTTTCCAAGGTGTCACACGCTTAGCGGTGAAATTAGATTTTATTATTGGTGTATTGTTGAAGGCATTAAAGACAGCGGGTACTGATCAATTCCGTGGTGTTCAGGTTCATATTGGAGAAATTATTGCTTGGCGTCATATGTTCTGGTCATTAAGTGATTCGATGGCCTTGAATCCTGAGAAAAAAGAAAATGGTATCGTTATTCCGAATTTAAATGGTGGACTAGCATATCGCGTATTTTTACAGGAAGGTTGGCCAAAGATTAAGGGCATTATTCAGCAGATTGTAGCAGGGAATTTAATTGTTCAGCCATCTAGTGCAAGAGATTTTTTAAACGAGGAATTCCGTCCGACATTAAATAAGCTCTACCGTGGTTCTAATGGTATTGAAGCACTTGAAAAAATTAAAACAATTAAGCTACTTTGGGATGCGATTGGTACTGAATTTGGTGGCCGTAGTGAATTATACGAACGAAATTATGCTGGAAATCATGAAGATATTCGATTACAAACATTGTTTGGTGCACAAGGCAGTGGTAAAACAGATGAGTTTATAGCGTTTGCTGAGCAATGTATGGCAGATTACGATTTAACGGGGTGGACAGACCCTACGTGGGTTAATCCTGATGATGTAAATTATTTTACAAATAAATAATGAAAAAATTAGGGGGAATGTTTGATGTCAAATTTTGATGTAGCACAATTAGCGCATGTGGAGCTTTTTACACCAAAGCCAGAGGAATCTTTAAAGTTTTTCACAGATTATATGGGGTTACAAATTACAGCGCGTGAAGGGCAATCGGTATATTTACGAGGCTATGAAGATTTTTATCATCACACATTAAAGCTTACAGAAGGGAAAGAAGCAGGTCTTGGACATTCTGCATGGCGTGCAAGTTCACCAGAAGCACTGGAGCGTCGCGTCGTAGCTTTAGAAAAAAGTGGTTATGGGAAAGGTTGGATTGATGGTGATTTAGGTCACGGTCGTGCCTACCAATTCGCCACACCAGATGGCCACAATCAAGAAATTTTGTGGGAAGTAGATTATTTTCAGCCAGTTGAAGATCAAAAAACATTGCTAAAAAGCCGTCCACAAAAACGTCCATTAATGGGTGTGCCAGCCCGACGTTTAGATCATATCAACTTAATGTGTAGGGATGTGGCTAAAAACCGTGAGTTTATGTCTGAGCATTTAGGCTTCAAGTTACGGGAACAAATTGTGTTGAACAATGATGAAGAAATCGGAGCATGGATGAGTGTTAGCCCGCTAGTACATGAGGTAGCGTTAATGAACGATCAAACTGGCAATAGCGGCCGCTTCCATCATATTGCATTTTGGTATGGCTATCCACAGCACCTAATGGATACAGCTGATATTTTTGTAGAAAATGGTATTCAAATTGAAGCTGGGCCTGGAAAGCATGGTGTGAGTCAAGCATATTTCATGTACGTGATGGAGCCTGGTGGCAACCGAGTTGAATTATTTGGCGATTCAGGCTATCTGATTTTCGATCCCGATTGGAAGCCGATAACGTGGCGCGAGAATGAGTTAGATGAAGCGATTATTTGGTACGGCTCTCCACTACCAAATGAATATTTCCTATATGGTACACCAGATCGAGCAGTAAAGGTTCCAGTGAAATAAACAATACTAGAGTTATCACAATGTGGGTTGATTTCCGCGGAGCAACAGATTTTTTTTGTGGAAAGCACAGTGTAACATAGCGGAAGCGACACGATGTTGGTCATGAAGGCGGTATCACAGGACTTAGCCTAAGTTCAATCTATCTCTAATCCTAAGAGAGTCGCTCAGTCACCATATCATCGCTAACTTTGATAATAAATAAGCTTGTATTGTATCTGTAAAAAAGTCCAAACAGCTGTCTTAAATACTATTTCAGAGTATTTAAGACAGTACTAAATCATGAGGAGGTTATGTAATGGAGGATCGTCTATTTAGAAATGCGATGGGGAAATTTGCAACAGGTGTCACTGTGATTACAACAAATGTTAATGGCAAAATACATGGCATGACTGCAAATGCGTTCATGTCTATTTCACTTAATCCGAAATTAGTTGTCATCTCTATTGGGGAAAAAGCTTCTATGCTAAAGCATATCCAACAAAGTGGAACATTTACTGTCAATTTTTTATCTGCCCAGCAGCAAGAGCTGTCAATGCTATTTGCTGGACAAATCAAAGAAGAGCGTCATGTAACATTTGGTGATTTACAAGGTGCTCCAACAATTGAAGGGGCTATTGCACAAGTGAGCTGTGAGGTGGCAAGCACGTATATAGAAGGTGATCATACATTATTTATCGGACGAGTAAAAAATATTCATCTAGAAGATGGGGAGCCATTGCTATTCTTTAATGGACGATATGGTGCACTATCATCGGAAACACCGGTGCAAATCTAGGAGGTAGAGGCTATGGATAAACAATTATTTGCAGAGAAATTACAGGAAGCTCAGGTATTGAAGCAACCTATCGCCCCCTTAACTTCTACTATTCCAGATATAACTGTAGATGATGCTTATGCTATTCAATTACTTCAAATTGCTTCAAAGCAACAGGAGGGGAAGCATATTGTTGGTAAGAAAATCGGCTTAACGAGTAAGGTGATGCAGCAGCAATTTAATGTGTCAGAGCCAGATTATGGTCATATTTTATCGAATATGGTGGAGGTCGATGGTGCAACAATTTCTCTCAATCATTTCATTCAACCAAAACTGGAATTTGAGATTGCGTTCGTTTTAAAGAAGGACTTATATGGACCAAATATTACAGTGGAGGATGTTATTGAGGCAACGGATTACATCGTCCCTGCACTAGAAGTAATTGATAGTCGAATAGCTGATTGGAAAATTCGATTTGAAGACACGGTTGCAGATAATGGTTCCTCCGCCATGGTGATTATTGGTGGGAGGCCAACAAAATTGCTAGATGTAGACTTACCACATATTGGTATGAATGTTTATCGAAACGGCGAGTTGTTTGATAGTGCCGCCGCTGCCGCTGTAATGGGTGATCCATTACGTGCAGTTGCATGGTTAGCTAATAAGCTTAGTAAATATCATATCGGTTTGCAGGCAGGTGAATTTGTGTTAGCAGGTGCTTTGACAGCCGCAGTTACCATTGAGGACGGAGATACGTTTGTTGCAGAGTTTGCTCATTTAGGTGCTGTGTCCGCTACGTTTAGGCTGAAGGGGGAGAAATGAAGATGGTAAAACTAAAAGTGGCGATTTTAGGCTCTGGTAATATTGGAACCGATTTAATGTACAAAATCGAGCGTAGTGATTACCTATCAATGAGTGTCATGGTAGGAATTGACCCTGCTTCTGAGGGAATTCAACGTGCTAAGGCTCGTGGCTATCATACAATCACCAATGGAATAGAAGGCTTAGTGGCCAGTCCAGAGCTCTTTGATATTGTGTTTGATGCGACAACGGCAAAGGCACATTTGATGCATAGTGAGAAAGTACTTGCTCTTGGTAAACAGATTGTTGATTTAACGCCAGCAGCTATTGGTCCGTTTGTTGTACCGTGCGCTAATTTGAAAAAATTCGTAATGGCCGACAATGTCAATATGGTAACATGCGGTGGGCAAGCGACTATTCCAATTGTCTACGCGATTAATCAAGTAGCTGATGTTGAATATGCGGAAATTGTTGCTACCGTAGCAAGCAAAAGCGCTGGACCTGGTACTCGGGCAAATATTGATGAGTTTACACGGACCACAGCAAAGGCAATAGAGGACGTGGGTGGAGCGAAAAAGGGCAAGGCCATTATTATTCTAAATCCAGCTGATCCGCCGATTATAATGCGTGATACCGTGCATGTTTTGGTAAATGAGCGTAATAGGGAGCAAGACATTTTAAAAGCAATTGAAGATATCGTGCAAGCTGTTCAACAATATGTACCAGGCTATCGACTAACTAGTGCTCCTATTTTTAATGGTCAACAAGTATCCATCTTTTTAGAGGTAGAGGGAGCAGGAGATTTCTTCCCAACCTACTCGGGAAACCTCGATATTATGACGGCCGCAGCAGTACAAGTAGGAAATGAGATCGCTAAACAGCAACATGAAACAGTGAAATCGAATTAAACGGAGGTGAGTGAAATGAAGAAAATAACAGTTTTAGATGTGACATTGCGTGATGGTAGTCATTCTATGCGTCATGCATTTACAGAGCAGCAGGTGAGAGAGGTTGCGCGCGGTTTAAGAAAGGCAAAGGTGAACTATTTTGAGGTGTCACATGGAGATGGACTAGGGGGCTCCTCATTACAGTATGGATTTTCCAAAGTAGATGAACTGAAGTTAATCGAAGCAGCGAGAGAAGAATGTGGGGAATCAGCTATTTCGGTGCTAATTTTACCAGGCATTGGTGTAAAGGAAGATTTAAAAAATGCAGTGAAGGCTGGAGCTAAAATGGCTCGCGTTGCAACCCATGTAACCGAGGCTGATGTGGCTGGTCAACACATTTACTTAAGTCGAGAGCTAGGATTGAAAACAGTTGGATTTTTAATGATGGCACATATGGCTCCAACATCTGTAATCGTTGAGCAGGCAAAATTATTTGAGAGTTACGGTGCTGAGATCATTTATGTAACAGATTCAGCAGGTGCTTTGCTTCCGCATGAGGTCAAGGAACGAGTAGCTGCATTAAAGTCGCATGTTTCTTGTGAAATTGGTTTCCATGCACATAATAATTTATCACTGGCTCTAGCAAATACTCTAGCCGCTGTTGAAGCAGGAGCTACATATGTGGACGGAAGCTTACGCTGTTTAGGTGCTGGTAGTGGTAATACACAAACGGAAGTGATGGTCGCTGTTTTTGATCGACTGGGCTATGAAACTGGTATTGATTTATATAGTGTAATCGATGTTGCAAATGAAGTGGTTGCACCATTTATGCCCCAACCTCAAGAAATAACTGGCTCTAGTTTAATAATGGGCTATGCAGGTGTTTACTCTAGCTTTTTATTATTTACGCAGGAAGCGGCGAAAAAATATAACGTAGATGAGCGTGAAATTTTAGTAGAACTTGGCAAAATGAAGGCAGTAGGTGGGCAAGAGGATTTAATTGCAGAAATTGCTCGTGAGATAGCCAATCATAAGCAGACAGTAAACTAGAAGCGGAGGAACGCGCGATGATGAAAACCGATACGTTAGATCAAATTGCGTATGCGTTGTATAAAGCAGAGAGAGAGAGGACAGAAGTTGCAAAGTTTGTTGATCAATATCCAGAGCTGACAGTGGAAACCGCCTATAATATTCAAAATAAATTAATCGAACTGAAGTGTACGTATGAGGAAACAACCATTTCGGGGCTAAAGCTAGGGTTAACGAGTAAGGCAAAACAACAAATGATGGGTGTTCACGAGCCTTCCTATGGAGTGCTGTTAGCGAATATGGCGTTAAATGCAAAGCAGCCGATTTCATTAAAGTCTTTCATTCACCCGAAAATTGAACCTGAGATAGCCTTTGTATTTAGGCAGGATTTAGGTGGCCCAATTGTAACCGTTGCACAAGTGTTAGAAGCAACTGATTATGTTGCTCCTGCAATGGAGATTATCGATAGTCGTTATTTAAATTTCAATTTTACATTACCGGATGTGATTGCTGATAACTCATCTTCCTCGCGTTACATAGTGAGTTCGCAAAAATATGCGGTGAACGAAGTGGATCTTGTGAATATGGGCTGTATTTTCACACAAAATGATGAGATTTTTGCGACAAGCACAGCAGGTTCAGTAATGGGGCATCCAGCACGAGCCATTGCATGGATGGCCAATAAATTAATCGCTCGGGGACAACATATTCGAGCAGGAGATATTGTGCTAAGTGGCGCATTAACAGGCTCTGCAACAATGCATGCAGGGGATAACTTTACTGTAAGCTTTGACGGTATGGAGTCGTTAACAGTTCAAGTAGAACGATAGCAAAGGAGGAAGGTGTAATGCCATTTATTCAAATAACATTCATTGATGGACGGACACCAGAGCAAAAGGAACGGTTAATTGCAGAAGTAAGCAAAACCGTTTCATCTGTATTAGAGGCACCACTTGAAACAGTTCGTGTGTGCTTAAATGAAATCCCAAGCACACATTGGGGAATTGCAGGAAAGTCTATCCAACGTCGTCAAAATGAATAATAAGGAGTGGTCAACGATGAAGAATACACAAACGAAATTGAAAGAAGTTAAACTATTTATAAATGGAGAATATGTAGAATCTTCTTCTCAAACATTATTCGAGGTGAAAAATCCTGCGACCCAGGAAATTATTGCAAAAGTTCATGAAGCAAGCTTTGAAGATGTGGATCGAGCATGTGAAGCTGCACGGCAAGCTTTTGAAGAAGGTCCATGGCGTACAATGCCTGTATCCGAGCGTTTGGCAAAAGTTCGCCGGATGGCAGAAATTATTCTAGAACGCAAAGAGGAGTTAGCACGCCTTGAAGCATTGGATGTAGGTAAGCCTTATCAAGTGGCATTAGAACATGAAATACCTCGTGCTGCGGAAAACTTGAAGTTTTTTGCTGATTTTATGGAACAGCAAGGCGGTGAAGTATATCCCATGGACGATGCTTATTTAAATTATACGCGCTATGAACCAGTTGGGGTTGCGGCATTGATAACTCCTTGGAATTTACCGTTTATGCTAACAACGTGGAAGCTTGGTCCATGTTTAGCTTCAGGAAATACAGCGGTCATAAAACCAGCAGAAATTACACCATTAACTGTATCGTTACTTGGGGAGATTGCACAGCAAGCGGGTATTCCAGACGGTGTCGTAAACGTTGTCCACGGCTTTGGCGTACAATCAGCTGGAGAATTTATGACAACACATCCTGAAGTTGATTTAATTTCCTTCACAGGGGAAACAACGACGGGGAAAGCAATCATGAAAAACGGTGCTGATTCATTGAAAAAGGTTTCCTTTGAGTTAGGGGGAAAGGCAGCCAATATTATTTTTGAAGATGCCAATTTAGAAAAAGCCATCCCCGTATCGATTCAAGCCGCATTCATGAATTCCGGTCAAGTTTGTTTAGCAGGATCGCGGATTTTAGTACAACGCGCGATTTTAGATGAATTCCTTACACGTTTTAAAGAAGCGGCTGCAGCATTAGTTGTTGGTGATCCTCAAGATTCTAAAACGAATATGGGACCAGTTGTAAGTGAAACACACTATAACAAGGTAACAAGCTATTTAAGTATAGCTGAATATGAAAATTCTACGCTTATTTATGGTGGTAAACGTCCTGAATTACCAGCTCATTTAAGTACGGGTTATTATTTACAGCCCACAATTTATTTACAGGAAAATCCGCAAGCTCGCATTTGCCAAGAGGAGATTTTTGGTCCTGTCGTTACAATTATCCCTTTCGATACAGAGGAAGAGGCACTTGCAATAGCTAATGGAACAGAGTACGGTTTAAATGCAGTTGTTTGGACCGAAAATTTACAGCGTGCCCACCGTATTTCACATGATGTACGTGCAGGTACAATTTGGGTAAATTGCTGGTTTGTGCGCGACTTACGAGCTCCTTTTGGAGGCTTTAAAAAGAGTGGCATAGGACGTGAGGGCGGCCACCATAGCTTAGAATTTTTCACAGAAGCAAAAAATATATGTATTGCGTTGAAATGAGGATAATCAGTGGAGGACGAATTGGCCCTCCACTGATTAAAATGCATCTTATCGAAAAAATTTGATGGAGTATCGAAACAAATTGAGGTTTTATCGAAACTTTTTAGAGAAATATCGAAACAAACTCAAACTTTATCGAAACTTTCACTAAAAGTGTGCATTAAATCCAAGATATAGCCATGTAAGTGCTATTGCAATACATAGTTGAACCACAGCACTGGCTATTAGGTATCCTCGCGGTTCACCTGCTTTTTTACGATAGTATATTTGCATAATAGAGTAGAACGTAAATAAGCTGTATATAATCGTAGCGTGTATGGAATGCATCAGTAAATAGATAGCAAATAAAATACCTGCACACAAGACAAGCATAATGGCATTTGCGATGGCATGCTCAACTGTAGCAGCAAAAAAGCGTCGTTCGGTATGAGGCATTCTTTTTTTTGCAAGCCATAGTATTAAAAATGAAACAAATAAAAAGAGTTTTGACACGATTAATTTGTAAGGACGCTGATAATCGTGGGAATTGATTATCATGTCAAAATGCCTGTCGAATTGAATGGCACGTTTAGTTTGGACATTAAAAAGGGTATCGTTATTTAGTACCTTCCATTTCTCCTGAATACCATCTGAATAGACAACCAACAAATCGTGAGGTTTAAAGTAACCATGTGCTTCCCGCTGTTGAGCTGTTATTGAAACTGTAGGTGCATGTTCCATTTGTTCTTGTAGCTGAGTTAAAAGTTGCTTATTTGTATAGCATTGCTGAGGTACATAAAGGCATGAATCTTTCGCGATGAACGTTTCTTTGTTTTCATTGCTGTGTACATAGATTTTAGCAATTGTTTTGTTTGTATCTGTTGTCAGTGGGGAGTTGGCTGGCCCCTGGATAAAGGACAAAATTAAAATAGACAGAACTGTGATAAATAGCAAAGACACAGTAGGCATTTTCCAAGACCTTTTAATCGGTCGTTTTTCTATTGTAGTAGGAGTAGTAATATTGTGTAATATTTTTTCTTGCTGCTGCTTAGTTAATTTTAAGTCACGTAAATGTTGCCAAGATTCCTCATTGCTCTTCATCAAATTCACCTCCAAGCTGCTTTTTTAATGCAACTAGTGCACGTTTTAATGTGTTTTTTACCTTTCCTTCATTCCAGCCAAGTACATCACAAGTTTCCTGAATGGATAAACCCTCGATTTTACGTAAAATAATGACATCCCGATAGGTAAGCTTAAGTTTACTAATTGCAAGATAAAGCTTCTTTGAATCTTCTTGCTGGATTAGCCATTGGTGTGGTGAGGTTGGCTCAAGCTCTTCATGATCATTTAAAAACGGTACAAATTGAATAAGTTTTTTCCGTCGGTAATGATCGTAGGCTAGATTACGTGCAGTACTCCTTAGCCAAGCAAGCTCCGCATCTTCTTTGATCGTCGGCTGATATTTTAAATAGCGAACAAATGTCTCCTGTGTGAAATCCTCCGCTAATTTCTCATCATTGAGTAAGTAATATAAGTATTTAAAAATAGTTTGATTATGTAAGTAAAATAGCTCTTCAATTGTCAAAATGTGCACCTCCTTTCTCTTAAAGACGAGTGACTTTCTGAAAAGTATCATTTTACAAAAAAATAAATAGCGCACTTGCCGAAAATGGCTAAGTACGCAATTTTTTATAAAATATCTTTTTGTGATTCAC
The DNA here is from genome assembly GCF_002455205.1 of Lysinibacillus sp. UBA6686. Classification (NCBI taxonomy): domain Bacteria; kingdom Bacillati; phylum Bacillota; class Bacilli; order Caryophanales; family Bacillaceae; genus Lysinibacillus; species Lysinibacillus sp. UBA6686. The sequence continues at coordinate 56,140 of NZ_DKJS01000080.1, forward strand.
GTCGCCAAGCATAGAGTGTAAGTATTATTGTAAGGCCGATAAGAAAAATATAGCCAGTTGGTGTTAGCCATTTCGGATGCCAAATCGAAATAATGTCTGAAATCATATAATTCGTGACACCAGCAATCATGCCAAACATAACGACAATTTGAATACCAATTAATGCAATTGTATTTCGAGCAAATGTTGAAATTGCCATCGATAATATACCTAAGAGTACAGTTACAATAAAGATTGCCACGATTGATAAAATAATATATCGGAAAAACGTCATATCGTACCAGTAATAGTTCCAGTTAAATGAAGACAATGGTAAGTCAAAATGGGAAGAAGTGTTATTTGTTGCATACATAGTTAAATAAATAATCATTAATACAATTGTTATAATCACTGCACTGACGAGCCCTGCAAGCCATTTTATCCAAAAAATTCTACGTCCTTTTTTCGATGTATATTGCAATGGAATAATAGATGTTACCTTGTCCCTAAGAAAAATAGGAGATAGCAGAATAGCAATGCTGAAAAATATAATAATAGCTAAACTATTTGTAATACTCCGGAAATTATCTAATACAGTGTTAGAGTAAATCGTACGCTTTCTCTCATTCAATAACTGCTTAAAGCGCTGCTGCTGTGCCCCAGATGTGCGTTCCATTTCTGCTTGAAGTGATATTTCATGGTGTTGGTAACGTTCAATTAAACTTCCCCATGCTTGCAATACCCATGGAAAATCCTCTTCGCTGTGAAAAGTAATAGCATTAAAATACTCTGACTGCTGTTCATTCTCCGGATCACTGAATGCTTCGTATGTTGTAATACCTAATGCCACAGCTTTCGGATCATGTTCTAAAAATGTATCTGCCTTCTTTTTCTCCTGCTCGTACATGGCTACTATTTCTTTATATTCTTTTTCGTCTATTTCTGCCCCATACATTGGAATTAGTTGCTGCTCAATCGCAAATGTATCTCCCGCAGGACGACCATTGGGAAAATAGGTTATATTAAACTCAAACAATAACCAATAGAGAAGTACATTCACAAATGCAATTAACGCTACAATCTTCCAGGAAAATATTTTCCTCATTTCCAACCAAAATAGCTGCATATTACACAATATCCTTTCTATTAAATCGTCTGAAAACGTATGTTACACAAAGTAAACTAATGAGACCCCATAAAACTAAAGTCCAAACCTCATGGTATTCAAACATCATCAAATTGGACACACCTGAAAAATACTGATGGGGGTTGAGTAAGAGAAGTATTAAATTAAAATGCATCAGTAGCAATAGCGTAGGCATACCACTGAAGAACATAGGTACAACAAACATACTTACAAGAATTAATATACATAGTATCCAAGAGAGATAACTATTTCTTAAAAATGTACTTATGCAAAATGTAAGGAGCGAGATAATAAGTAAAGTGATAACAAGTATAGTAATTGTTAATAATAAATACTTCCAGAGCTCAATTGGCCACCATGTTATATGTGGCCACGTATATTCCCAGTTCAAGCCACTGGTAATAGGTGCTGTCCAAACGCCAGAATAATCATATACCGTGAAAAAGGTTATTAATGATATTCCAAATAATAGCGATAATATAAGGAGAGTCGTTAAAAGGCTTGCGATTAATTTATGCCACATCAATAGACGTCCTTTTTTCGATGCATATGTTACAAGCTGTGTCCGATGTTCAAATTCATAATTTGTAATAAGAGCTGTGAGAAGTACTACAAGTATTACACCTTCCATAGCGACTTTTTTAATAAGATTTTTAAATAATTCGCTATGCATTCGATAGTTACTTGCGAAAAACCACTTTTTATACTCCTTAGTTTCCTTCATTTCAGTGAAGCGATTATTTAATTTATCGAATTCCCTTGTGATAACGTCAGCCGACCAGTTCGTTAAGCCGAAATCAGCAATTGTTCCTTCCTTTAGTGTCTCAATATTAAGCTTTGAGTAGCGTTCATCTAAACTCTTTCCAAGATTAATATATAATTGCATCAAATGTATTCGATCAATTTCATGTTGCTCAGCTAAAGTAGAATTTTGATATTTTTCATCATTCATGGAATTGATAAAAGCATTTGCATCTTGAAACTGTGGAACAAGCTTTTTAACATCAGCATTCAAGTCTTTCTGCATATTATCCAAAATATCATCATTAAAAGCTTCACCATACTTTTCAATAATGACATTTGCTATTTTTAATTCGTCTTTTCCATAAGAATGACTAATAATCGTGAAAATATTAAAAATAGAAAACAACACGAGTAGTATTAAAATGGTAGGTGAATATAATGCTTTTTTCATTTCTAGCCAAGTAATGTTCATTTGTTACCACCAGTCGTACTTTCATGTGCATATTCCGCTAAAAATACGTCCTCGAGCTGTGGTTCAACTGACTTCCAGGACGACTCAATCTTTTCATCCGCGACAAAGCGTACAATCATCTTTCCTTGCTCTTGCTTTTCTGCCAGTGTCACATAACTTTTGCGGAATTCAGTAAAGTCCTCATACATCATTGTTGTTTCAAAAACTTTTCCTGAGAGCGTTGCGCAAATATTAGCAACAGAATCTTTATACGAGATGACGTTATTTTTTATCATGATAATTTCGTTCGCAATAGATTCGATGTCGGATACAATATGGGTCGAAATGATGATAATTCGGTTTCGTGCAAGCTCTGACAGCATATGTCTAAAGCGAGCACGCTCCTTTGGGTCAAGCCCTGCTGTTGGTTCATCTAGCACAATAATTTTAGGATCACTTAAAAGTGCCTGTGCAATGCCAACTCGTTGAATCATCCCACCTGAAAACTTCCGCATTCTTTTATTTTTCACATCTTTCAGTGCTACCATATCGAGTACTTCATCAATACGACTGGCTACGGTTTGCTTGTCCATCCCTTTTAATGCTGCCAAATAACTTAAATATTGCTTTGGTGTAGAATGCTTGTAATAACCAAAATGCTGAGGTAAATAGCCAACATGCTCCCGATATGATTGTCCAAGCATTTGAATAGGTTGTCCTTGATAAAAAATGTCGCCGGTTGATGGACTAATCAATGTTACTAACATTTTTATAAGAGTTGTTTTACCAGCACCATTTGGAGCAAGTAAACCGTATATACCATTGTCAAACTGTAAGTTAATATGATGTAAAGCCGTAAAATCTCCGTACTTTTTCCCTACATCTTGAACGACTAACATTCAAAAACCCCCTCCTGATCTTTTGTCATTAAACGTTTAATTGAATAAAGGTATAGTGCCAGTACTCCTATAAGTAAGACAATGTACACTGCAATTGGTATGCTGTCTAAAACTCGTGCATACTGTTGACCTACTGTGTTAAGTAAAAGGGTATTTCCTAATATCCAAACTATGATAAACACCATACTTCGTTTGAAGACTTGTCCATTGTAAAGTGATAATAGTAAACCTGCTGAGAACAAAAATAACCCTGTTAAAGATAGAAGTAATAGTCGGAATATATCAATTTCGACCTTAAGTGATAAGATTAAGATAAATGACATATTAACTAAAATAGCTATGCCACTAAAGAAAAGCATACGGCATACGAGTAACTGAAAGACCGTATACTTCATCGTCATTTCTAATTCAAAGGTATTATTCGATTGTTTTTGATAATATGCATATGCCGTTAAGCATAGGAAAACAAGCGGTGAGAGCATAAAGAACATACCATTAAACACAGAAGATTCCATTGGTGTTTCATCAACTATTAGCCAAATATAGCCGAAGATCATTAACGTTATAAGTCCACTAAACAATGCCTCACCATAGCTAAGGAAAACGTATTTCCAGCCAATTTGACGCTTTAAGTCAAGCAGTAAATGTATGAAGCTTTGTTTTACTGGTAGCCCTTGCTTGATAATATAAGCAACTTGCTGTTCAATCTCTTCATCTGCTGGATATGGAATCGACTGTTTTTTGCTTTCCATGTATATTTGCCTCCATTTCCTCTCTTAGTTTTTTAAACCCTGCATAATATCTTGTCTTGACCGTCGATTCTGATACATTCAAAAGCCCTGCAATCTCTTGAAAAGTCAGCTCTAAAAACAATTTGTAACGAAGAATTTGCTGGGTCTGTGCTTCATACTTATAAAGTAGATAATTTACTTCCTCTAAATCTTCCTTTTTAATAAGGTAATCTACTAAATCTACTACATCTATAAGTTCAAGATCTTCTACATAGTTTGTTAGCTGGCCAGCTTGATACGACTTTGAGCGAAAATAATCGATGCAATGATTGGAAGCTATACGATAAAGCCATGTGCGAAAAGCTGCTTTCTTCTTATTGAAATTAGGAATAGCCTGCAGCACGCGTATGAAAATTTCCTGCGTCAAATCTAAAGCTAATTGTTCGTCCAAAACTTGCTTATAAACAAATGCAAAAATTTCTTTATAATATTTTTTAACAAGTAAGTTAGCACTTTCTTCATGAGCTGATTGCTGCACACGCCTTATCCATCGGCTTTCTAAATCCATCACATTATCACATCACTTTCATCGCTTCATTTATATATTCGTAAAGTTCTTTTAAATAGTTTTAATTTCAGCAATTTTTTAGTGAGAACATAAAAAAAGACCCGAGTATTTAACTCAGGCCCTTTACCATAAACTCTATTAAATTATAGGCTAATCGCTTTTACTTCATCAATATTTTCTAATTGTGCAACGAATTTCAAATCTTCTTCTGTTACCACATTATCGATTGTAAGCATCATGACAGCTGTTCCTCCAACCTGTGCCCGGCCAACCTGCATTGTTGCGATGTTAATATCTTTTTCAGCTAGCTTTGTGGCTACGCGACCGATTGCACCTGGTTTGTCCGTGTTTTTAATGTAAAGTAGGTGACCTTGTGGAATCACGTCAACAACATAGTCTTCTACTTTGACAATACGTGCACCTAGACCGTTTAATAATGTACCAGCTACAGTATGTGTTTCATTCGCTGTTTTAATTTCAATCGTAATTAAGCTAGTGAAGCCTTTAGCTGTTGTAGTCTTATGCTCATTAATTTTCATGCCGATACGCTCAGATAAGTAGCGAGCATTTACGTCATTCACATGGTTACCGTGATTTTTAGATAATAAGCCTTTTAATGCATTTGATGTTAATGGTCGCACATCATAGTTTGCTACCTCGCCAGCATATGATAAATTGATTTCCTTTACAGGCTCAGCTGTCACTTGAGATAAGAATGAACCTAGTTTTTCCGCTAACTCGAAGAACGGTTCAACTTGTGCAAGTAGCTCTTTCGGAATAGAAGGCATATTCACTGGGTTAGTTACAGTACCAGTTTTATAGAATTTAATAATATCATTTGAAACATCCACAGCTACAGATTCTTGAGCTTCAATTGTAGATGCACCTAAGTGAGGTGTTGCGATTACTTGTGGTAAAGTAAGTAGCTTATGATCCGTTGCTGGCTCAGATACGAATACGTCAAGAGCAGCACCTGCTACCTTACCTTCTTCGATAGCATCGTATAAATCGTCCTCATTAATAATACCGCCACGTGCACAGTTAATAATGCGTACGCCATCTTTCATCATAGCAAATTTCTCTTTGTTAATAAGATTACGTGTTTCTGGAAGAAGTGGTGTGTGTACTGTAATGAAATCTGCATTTTCACAAATTTCTTCAACAGTTGATTTTGTAACGCCTAATTCTTTTGCACGTTCATCTGTTAGGAATGGATCATATGCCATTACGTTCATACGTTGACCTTTAGCACGATATGCTACTTCCACACCGATACGACCGAAGCCTACAACACCTAATGTTTTATTTTTAAGCTCAACCCCAACATATGATTTACGATCCCATTTTCCATTTTTTAATGTATTAAATGCTTGTGGAATATGACGTGCTAGGGAAGTCATCATGGCGATAGTGTGCTCAGCAGCAGAGTTTGTATTACCATCTGGAGCATTCACTACGATAATACCATGCTCTGTTGCAGCAGTAAGGTCAATATTGTCCACACCTACACCAGCACGTCCAATTAGCTTCAAGTTTTTAGCTGCTTCAATTACTTCGCGTGTTACTGTTGTTTGAGAACGCACTAATAGTACATCTACATCAGCAATTTTTGCCATTAATTCCTCTTGTGCTAAACCAGTATCAACAATGATATTAAGATCTAAATCTTGTTCTTGACGAAGTGGGAAAATACCATCTTCACTTAGTGGATCAGCGATAAATACGTTAATTGTTTTTGTTGCAGTAGTCATTTGTAATTAGCTCCTTTTAATTAAAATTTAATAGTTTCTATATTCGATAGTTTGAAATTTGTAAAATTCGTACATCTTACAGCATGCAAACAATCTCCTTTCAAAATCCGTGACATCCGCCAGAAGGTTTATCTTTATTCATCCGTGCTACAGAAAATTTGGCTTTTGTACAATTAAGATTTTCTGAATGAATATAAAAAAGCCTTTCACGCCTTACAAACACAATTATTGCGTTGTAAGGGGCGAAAGGCTGAATAAACATTGGTTCGCGGTACCACCCTTAATCACTGCTTGAAAGATTTCTTGCAGTCTTAGCTATATGCGTAACGTGCATGTGACGGATAAGCTTACTTTGAAATATTCTGCCTATCTATTCAGGAGTGGAACTATTATCGTAGAAATCACTGATTTACACCAACCATCAGCTCTCTTAAGATTTTCTTGCGACTAGCGTGTCTCCGTCGTTATATTTTTGTGTAATTAAATTTGATATCATCATAATCCCTATTGTTCACCTTTGTCAATAATATTTCTGAAAAAGTTAAAAAATATTGACTTCAAAAGTCTGAAAAATACCAAAAAGCGAACTTTATGTTGTTTTTATTTAATTATAGTTCGTCTTTTAGGGGAGGACAATGAAAGCGCTAACGAAATGTCTTAAGTCAAGTAAAATGGGCATTTGAGATAAAGTCGAGCTGAAAAATTATATGGCAATTTATTGGGAGATGATTGTTGAAGTGAGTGAAATTTTCAATATTTTCAAGAAGAAGACGAACGTTATTTTCTTGTCACACTTTAGTCAAAAATATAAAAAGTAGAAGGTAAACGAACTATTAGGGAAGAATGTAAGTAAAGGAATGACCGATTTTTGGGGGTGTAAAATGTTGTATGATGTTGCAATTGTCGGAGCAGGGTTAGCAGGTTTGGTCGCTGCGTGTGAATTAGTAGATGCCAAGAAAAAAGTATTGTTGGTAGACCAAGAGCCAGAAAATTCAATGGGGGGACAGGCTTATTGGTCTTTTGGTGGCATATTTTTAGTGAATTCTCCTGAGCAAAGACGACTTGGTATTAAAGATAGTAAAGAGCTAGCGTGGCAGGATTGGCAAGGGACTGCTGGCTTTGATCGCTTGGAAGACGAGGATTCATGGGCGTTTAAATGGGCAAAGGCCTATGTTGAATTCGCAGCAGGTGAAAAATATGAATGGCTAAAATCGTTAGGCATAAAGTTCTTTCCTGTAGTTGGTTGGGCTGAGCGAGGAGGCTCATTAGCGGGAGGTCATGGTAACTCGGTGCCTCGATTTCATATTGTATGGGGAACAGGACCTGGGATCGTCAAGCCTTTTGTAGATAAAGTAAATAAGGCAATAAAGGATGGTTTTATAGATTTTAAACCAAGACATCGTGTAGATGAATTTATTCAACATGAAGGAAAGATTTACGGAATAAGTGGGACAATTTTAGCTGAAAGTTATGCAAGCCGTGGTGAGAAAAGTTCAAGGATTGGAATAGGTGAGTTCAACTATGAAGCCAAGGCTGTAATTGTAGCTAGTGGTGGTATAGGAGCAAATTTTGATTTAGTAAGAAAAAATTGGCCACAACGACTGGGCACACCACCTAAAAATATGGTCTGTGGTGTACCTGCCTATGTAGATGGCAGAATGCTAGAGATTACAGAGCATGCGGGAGGGCGTATTGTGAATCGAGATCGTATGTGGCATTACACAGAGGGCTTAAGAAATTGGGACCCGATTTGGCCTAATCACGGAATTCGTATTTTACCTGGTCCGTCATCCTTGTGGTTTGATGCAGAAGGAAATCGTTTTAGTGCACCCAATTTCCCGGGTTTTGATACATTGAGTACGCTTGAAGCCATTCAAAAAACAGGCCATGAGTACTCATGGTTTATTTTAACGGAAAAGATAATTGAAAAGGAGTTTGCTTTATCGGGCTCTGAACAAAATCCTGACTTAACCAATAAAAGCATAAGAGAAGTCCTTAAACGTATTTTACCAGGTCCGCCAGCTCCAATTCAGGCTTTTAAAGAACATGGAGAGGATTTTGTAATAGCGGATAACTTAAAGGAATTAGTGGATGGTATGAATAAATTAGCGGGTAACGAGCTTCTTAATTTCATGAAAATTAAAGAACAAATAATGGCAAGAGATCGGGAAATGGATAATAAATTTACAAAGGATTTGCAAGTTAATGCCATCCATGGAGCAAGGAATTACATTGGGGATAAATTAGTGCGCGTTGCCAAGCCACATAAGATATTAGATCCTCATAATTGGCCGTTGATTGCTGTACGTTTAAATATTTTAACGCGGAAAACGTTAGGGGGCCTACAGACAAATTTAGATGGCGCTGTGCTCGGGATAGATGGTCAGCCAGTACCAGGTTTATTTGCTGCTGGCGAAGTAAGTGGCTTTGGAGGCGGCGGTGTTCATGGTTATCGTGCTTTAGAGGGAACATTTGTCGGAGGTTGCTTATTCAGTGGGCGACAGGTTGGGCGCTACTTAGCTAAAAGAGAATAAGAAATTGGAAGAAAGCCCGATTGTGCTGAGAAATAGCTCGGGTTCAGGAAGAAAGCGCTCAGGTAAAAAGTAAAACTGCTCGGGTCCAGGAAGAAAGTGCTCAGGTAAAGTGTAAAACTGCCGCTCGGGTCCAAGGAGAAAGTGCTCAGGTAAAGTGTAAAACCGCTCGGGTGCAAGAGAAAAGTGCTCAGGTAAAGGATAAAACTGCTCGGGTCAAAGGAGAAAGCGCTCAGGTAAAGGGTAAAATCGCTCGGGTTCAGGAAGAAAGCGCTCAGGTAAAGGGAAAAACCGCTCGGGTCAAAGGAGAAAGCGCTCAGGTAAGGTACAAAACCACTCGGGTCTAAAAAAACTACTAAGGTACTAAATAAAAACAATCCATAAAACGATAAAGCATCATCCGTAAATTGGATGATGCTTTTTTGATGTGAAAAATCACAAGAATATTTAAGGTGACTCACTAAACTGCTTGAACCTGAGCTATTTTAGCAATTTGTTCCTCAATCTGCTCAGGTGTCCAGCCATTTTCTTCAACGAAGAAGTTCCGCTTTGCACGTCGGCAATCATCTGAACAGCTACGCATATAAAATGCTTCATGCTTTTCTTCACAAAGCATTAATCGATGACATTCCGGGTTTGCGCAGTTTGTATAGCGTTCTGATGGCTCGCCAGTGAAGAAATCTCGTCCAATAACCACGTGCTCAACCTGATTGATTGGTACACTGCGACGTCGGTCAAAGACAAACATTTGCCCATCCCAAAGCTGACCCTTTACCTCTGGATCTTTTGCATATGTGGCAATTCCTCCATGTAATTGAGCAACGCTTTCACCATATCCCTCACGCTTTAACCAACCTGAGAATTTTTCACAACGAATACCGCCTGTGCAATATGTTAAGATTTTCTTACCTGTAAATTGCTCTTTATGTTCCTCCATCCAATCTGGAAGATCACGGAAGTTTTCGATATCTGGACGAATCGCCCCGCGGAAATGTCCAAGATCATACTCATAATCATTACGTGCATCAATAATGATGGTATTGTCCTCTTGCATGCGCTTCATAAATTCTTTTGGTGATAAATAATCACCTGTTATTTCTAAAGGATTAATGTCATTCTCTAAACCAAGGTGTACTATTTCACGACGAGGGCGAACATGCATTTTTTTAAAGGCATGTCCTTCCGCTTCATCTATTTTCCACATGATATCGTTAAAACGAGAGTCAGCCTTCATCTGCTCCATATAAGCGTCCGTTTGCTCAATAGTACCTGAAACTGTACCATTAATTCCTTCATGCCCAATTAAAATACGACCAAGGAGTCCGATTTCTTTACATAGCGCTAAATGTTCTTCAGCAAATGCTTCAGGATCTTCAATCGTAATATATTTATAATAAAGTAATACACAATAGTCTTTCTGTGTCACAATACTTAACCACCTTTAAACAATATTCGACCTTTAATATAGCATATCAAGTGCAAGTTTGCGTAACAGAGAAGGAGTTTTCTAAAAAAACTCGAATAATACATAGTGAATGTCTATTCATATTTGGGGGTGCTAGGATGGAATTTTCAACAATTACTTTGGAAAAATTAGAGCGTCGAGCAACATTGACGTTAAATCGTCCACAGGCAATGAATGCGATGGATGATGTGATGATGCGGGAGCTGGCAGAGTGCTTTGAGGCATTACAACAAGAGCAGGATATACAGGTGCTTGTTATTCGTGGAGAAGGGAAGGTCTTTTCTGCAGGTGGGGATATTAAAGCGATGCTAGATCCAAATAAACCGCTTAATATTGAGGAGGCCATGGTTTATTTAACACGCATTGTAAAAGCCTATTATCAACTACCAATGATTGTTATTGCGGCAATTCACGGGGCATCTGCGGGATTAGGCTTTAGTCTTGCTTTAGGGGCAGACATTGTTGTGGCTTGTGAAAATAGTAAGCTTGCGATGAATTTCATTGGTATTGGACTTATCCCTGATGGAGGTGGCCATTTCTTTATGAAGGAACGTGTGGGCACTGTTAAGGCAAAGCAAATGATCTGGGAGGGCAAAGTATTAACTGCAGCAGAGGCACATGAAGCAGGATTAATTGACTACGTGGCTCCGGAGGGATCTGTTTTTGCAGTGGCTGACCAACTCGTTGGAAAAATGTTGGCGTCCCCAATTGCATCCATGATCACAACTAAGAAAATACTGCATGCTCAAAATTTACCGCAATTAGAAAGTATTTTGGCAATGGAGGCAGAGGGGCAAACAGCTATGAGGAAAACAGCTGATCATTTAGAGGGAATTCATGCATTTGTTGAGAAGAGAACACCTGTTTTTGCAGGGAAATAAATAGGAACAACATAGTGAAAGGCGCGTAGAGCTATTACTACGTGCCTTTTACTAGTCACTTTTAGACATGGAATAATATTAATTTACCAGAAGAGTTGACAAGGCGATGAGTTTTATCGGCAACACCTTTTTCTTCGATTTGCTGTTGACCGTTAATTTTTGCAGTCTCATCGTTTTCGAAAGTCCATGTTTCATCGAATAATGTTTCCCCTGTTTTTTCAAAAGCTGTGAAACGATAATTCTCCATTCTACACCCCACCCTTTACATAAATATATATCTATTATACATAGAAGATTTATAAACTTCACGGTAAATCTAGCGATAATTTTGATAAATTACGAAAATTGTGGAAAATTAAAGGCGATCTTAATAGGGGATATATTGAATAAATTTCTCATCTAATGAGAAGTATGATAAAATAGAACAAATATTCGGTTTGAATCAAAGGTGATATTTTATTGTGAGAGGATGTCCCAAAGGTTCAAATTATTTATTACTTGAGGTGATTAGATGTCTGCAATTCGTTTTTTTCATATGGCGGATTTACATTTAGATAGTCCATTTAAGGGCTTATTTGGTTTACCTGAACATAATTTTAAAAAAATTCGAACAAGTACCTTTGAAGCTTTTAATACAATTATTGATAAAGCTATTCAAGAGAAGCCTGATTTTTTACTAATAGTTGGTGATATCTATGATGGTGAAAATCGTAGCTTACCGGCTCAACGTCGATTCCAAGAGGCTATGGAAAAACTCTTTCAGCATAATATCCCAGTGATTTTAAGCTATGGAAATCACGATCATTTAAATGGTTCTTGGACGCGCTTCGCCTTACCAAGTAACGTCTATGAATTGCCAGCGGAAACAAGTGTTGTTCAGCTAAATATACGAGGACAGCAAGTGAATATTTATGGCTTTAGTTATAGTGAACGTCATGTAAAGGAATCAAAGATTGAGAGTTATCCTATTGCCTCTGACCAACATGTACTTCATATTGGTATGCTCCATGGTAGCGAGTTTAGTGATACCACACATGCAGTTTACGCACCTTTCACAAAGGAACAGCTACTTGAAAGAAACTATCATTATTGGGCTTTAGGACATATCCATAAACGCCAGCTGCTACATCAAAATCCACCTATTGTGTATCCTGGTAATATTCAAAGTCGACATCGTAAGGAACAGGGGATCAAAGGTTTTTATGATGTCACTTTATCGCAAGCCTCTGTTGAACTGGATTTTATACCGACATCTGCTGTCGTCTATAACACAGTGGAGGTAGATTGCAAAAATATGTTTCATGCAAATGAACTTTTAAAAAAATGTGAGGAAGCACTTTCACTCAATCGACAAGCCTACGGGGCATCTGTTGTAGAACTTCATTTAAAAAACATTGATGAACACGCCTCTTCTTTATTTGAACATGCTACTGTGGATGCATGGCTAGAAACTATACGAGAGGCGGAAGATGGGATTGAACCAATGTGTTGGGTACAAAAGCTAGTGCTACATACTTCATCAACACTGTACGAACATACTGCTGCAACTAAATCTGTGGTGAATTTAATGGAGCAATGGGATATCACAGCATGGAAGGATATACTAAAGGACCTATATCAACATGCCGGTGGAGCAAGATTTATCGACCCTTTAACAGAACAGGACATTAAAGTCTTAATGCACAATGCACAGGAATTATTAGCAGAAGAAATTCAAAGGACGTGAATGACATGCTAGTGATACGAAAAATCCAAATATATGGTTTTGGGAAGCATGAAAATATCACAATCTCTTTATCTGACGGTGTTACTATATTTTATGGCATGAACGAGGCAGGAAAAACAACCATTCAACAGTTTATTTTACAATTGCTCTTTGGTTTTCCTACAAAGCAACAAACACAACGCAAATATGAGCCGAAAACATCAACTAGATTTGGCGGTCAGCTGACAGTTTGGCACCCAATATACGGGCAATGTTCAATTGAGCGTGTTAAAGGAAAGGCAACTGGAGAGGTCACGGTTTATCTTGAAGATGGTACAGTTGGACAAGATGAGCTATTAGCAAAGCTGCTTTATGGCTATTCAAGGGCATCCTTTGAATCAATTTTCTCCTTTTCTTTACACGAATTACAGGGCATTGAGAAAATGTCTGAGGAGGAGTTAACACATTTGTTGATTGCTTCCGGAACAACAGGTGTTCAGCAATTGTCTACTATTGAAAAGAAATTGGAAAAAGAGGCTGGGGATCTGTTTAAAAAGTCGGGCAAGATACCTATTATTAATCAAAAGTTAGAGCAACTAAAGCAACTTGAGCGCACTATTAAACAGGAGCAGAGCAATATTCAAAGCTTTGAGGACAAATTGCTGCAATTAAAGCGGCATGATCAAAAGCTTGAAGATTTGTATAAGCAGCAAAAAATACAGCAACAGAATTGGCAGCAGCTCAATATTCTTAAGCAGGCAATGCCCCTTATGAAACAGCAGAAGGCTTTGGAGCAAACATTAAAAAATTATGAGCATGTGCAGTTTCCACCAGAAGGTATAAGGCGCTATGAGCAATTAAAGGACCGGCTAATGCACGAAACATGGCAATTGCAGCAGCAAAAAGAGCAGTACCATGAACTGCAGCAAAAACTGCAATTAACAGTGGATGAGCAAGCTATTCATGAAATGTCTCGACTTTTGAATAAGGAAGCGACATGGAATCAGTTAATTGTAAAAGAACAAAACTTAATGGATGATTTATATTTATTAGAGCAAGAAATAGAAGCACAGTTTCGATTATTAGGTGTACAGGAAAGCGAAGCACAGTTGAAGCTCCTTGAGGAGACGGTCTCATTGCAGCAAGAGGAGCAATTTCAGCAACAACTAAGTCTACTAGAGGAAGCGGAGGAAGAGTTAAAATTTCATTTACGTTCCTTAGAGCAAATACACATTGAACTAGATTCAATTGCCCAGCATAAGCAGCGTCTTCAACAGGAGGCATTAACAGCAGAAGAAGAACATATTTTAGCACAGTGGCCACAACGTAAACGGAAACTAGAGCAATACCGTCATGGAAGGTCACAGCGCTCAAAGCAGAAACAATCCAGTTCCATAATATGGATTTTATTAGCTATAAGTATATGTTCAATTATATATGGTGTTTTTGAGAAAAACATGGCTGTCATCGTTTTAGGAGCAGCTATCGCTTTATTCCTTATTTTATATGTGAAATTCTCAAGAGATGAAAGTAAAGCATCGGGACAGCCCAATCAGCAAATTCGCGAATTAGAGCAGCAAGAAAATATTGCTCAGACGATTCTTTGGAAAAAACAAAGGCATGAGGAGCGCTTGTTGCAGGTACATGAGCAGCAACAAGAAAAAGAACGTCAATATGTACAGCTAGAATATAAAATTCAACAGGCTGAAAGGGTGAGTGAGGCAGCAACTCAATCACTGCAACAATTTTTAGAGCGCTTCCGATTAGAGGGTAATATAGCAAAAACATTGTTACCAGAGCTTTTTATGCGAATACGGGGAGCACAAGAGCTGGAGGCAAAAAGGAAAAGTACAAGTAACCTTTTACAAACGATACAGATGGAAAAACGTGAGCTATTTGAACAGCTACAACAGGCTCTCAATGCAGAGTACAGTGAACAAGAAATTTTTATGCATTTGCGTACTACATTCCTTACGTTACAGCAAGAGCTACAAATGACTCAGCAAGCAAAAGAACAATTGACTAATCTTACTGTCAATATTCAAGGGATAGAATCTCATATAGAAAACGTTGAATCACAATTTGCTCCATTATTTAATGAGGCAAATGTTCAATTAGAAAAGGAGTACTACGAGACACATGAGCAATATGAACAACAGCAGAAATTCAAAGCTGAACTCCTAACAATAAAAAGTCAACTTGCTTCATTGGATTTATCAAACGATGAGGCATTGATGCATGATAGCCAGCTAAGTGAACGTTTAAAGACTCTAGAAGCAGAACAGGATGCGAGTCAGTTAGCAATCGATCATTGCTTAGAGCAACGTGCTACACTCCAAGTCCAAAAGGAGCATCTTCTAAATGATGAGAATTATGGTCAATTACTTCAGCATTTTGAGCAAGAGAAATCTATCCTGCAGCAGCTGATAGGGCAATGGGCAACAAAAAAGGCATTGTCTAATGCTATTCATGAAACATTATTCAGCTTAAGAGAGGAGAAGCTACCTTATGTTTTAACAGAGGTCAATGCAATCTTTTGTTTATTAACTGGTGGTCGTTATACGAAGCTATTCATTAACGATGCTGGCTATTTTGTCGCTCAGGATGCTGCTGGTGGCTTACATTATCATATGGCCGAATTATCACAGGCAACAAAGGAACAAGCCTATATTTCACTACGTATGGCACTAGCAAAAACACTTTCAACTTCTGCACCATTTCCATTTATTATGGATGATCCTTTTGTCCATTTTGATCGAATCCGAACAGACAAAATGGTACAATTAATGAAAGAAGTAGGATATGAACGCCAAATTCTATATTTTACTTGTCATGACACGATGCTTAAATATTGGCACAAAGATCAAATTGTCGATATAAGCGCATTAGCAAATGAAAGGGGAGTGACGTCAACATGAAAGGAATAACGACGCTCCAGGTTGGAGAAGCAGTTGATCAATTTTTATTAATTAAACAAGCGACAAAAGGGGTTACAACGGTTGGCAAGCCCTTTATGTCGTTGTTATTACAAGATAAAAGTGGAGACATTGAGGCAAAGCTGTGGGATACAAATGAAGATCATGAAAAAATGTATCATGCCGAGGCTATTGTCCGTGTCGGTGGCGAAATACATGACTATCGTGGGAAAAATCAATTACGAATAAAATCCATTCGCGTAGCTAAACCAGAGGAGGGAATTGCAATCCATGATTTAGTTCCTTCTTCAGCTACACCTAAAGAACAACTCTATGAAGAATTAACACAATATTTCTTTGAAATTAAAAATCCTCATATTTCAAGAATTACACGAGCAGCTATTAAAAAACATCAGGATGCTATTTTAGTATTTCCAGCAGCGACCAAAAATCATCATGATTATGCCTCAGGCTTACTTGATCATATGGTATCAATGTTGAGACTTGGCAAAGCTATTGCTGATTTATATCCTACGTTAAATCGTGACTTATTATTTGCGGGCATTATTTTGCATGATATTGGTAAGGTAGTAGAGCTTTCTGGCCCAGTTGCAACAATGTATACTGTTGAAGGGAATTTACTTGGCCATATTACGATTATGGTAAATGAGATTGCTAAGATTGCTAGTGAACTAGAAATTGAGGGAGAAGAGGTTATGCTATTGCAGCATATGGTCTTATCCCATCACGGCAAGGAGGAATGGGGTAGTCCCAAAAAGCCGATGCTTCAGGAAGCAGAAATTTTGCATTATATTGATAATATTGATGCAAAGATGAACATGCTAACACGAGCACTTGGTAAAACAACTCCTGGTGAATTTACAGAGAGATTATTCCCACTCGATAATCGATCGTTTTATAAGCCAACTATCTATTGAATGAAAAAAGGGTTACGCTGATACAAGCGTAACCCTTTTCGTATAGTAAGAGAATGACTATTTAGATTCTTTTTCAGTATCTTCAGCTTTCTCTTCTTTGTCTTTATTTTCTTTAGCTGCTTTTTCTTCAGCTTTTTTTGCTGCCTCTTCAGCTGCTTTAGCTTGTTCCTCACTTGTAGTTGTAAGGGCCTTTATAGCAGGTTCTAAATCTTTATCAGATGTTTTTATATCAGCTTCTTTAGCCATTTTAGCAATAATATCTTTAAGAACTTGTTGATCTTCACCTGTGTTCACTAATTTAGCCATCATTTGTGAACGGATATTTTCTTCTTCATCCTTGAATGAGCCAACACCTTTTACATCACGCTTGTCCGTAACCTCAATAATATGGTAGCCAAAGCTTGATTTTACGGGTTCACTTAATGTTTTTAAAGGAAGAGCATAAGCAGCATCACTGAATTCCTCAACCATTGCACCAGCAGAGAACCAGCCAAGCTCTCCACCTTTTGCGGCAGAACCAGTATCAGTGGAATACTCTTTTGCGACATCCGCAAAAGCAGCGCCACCTTTAATTTTGTCAATAACTTCCTTAGCTGTTTTCTCATCAGCCACTAAAATATGACGAGCATTTAATTCTGTTTTCATCTGCTCATAATATTTTTTTATATCTTCTTCTTTAAAGGCTTTATCTTTTAAAGCCTTATCTGAAAGAAGCTGAATACGTAGAAACTCTTTAAAGCCATCTTTAGTTAAGCCATATTGAACAAGAGCTTGGTCAAAATTATCACCTAACTGAGCTACGTAATTGTCATAAGCCTCTTTAATTTCCTTATCTGTTACTTTATATTTGTCAGCTAATACTTTTTCTGTCAACATTTGTTGAATTACATGAGAACCTGCTAAAGTTTTTGCTTGTTCATTAAAGTCAGCTACTGAAATATCACCGGCTTTTGATGTTGCAATCGTTTTACTGTCCCCTCCGCTACAAGCTCCAAGCGCTAAAACAGAGGCGGCTAATGTTAAAGATAATACAGTCTTTTTCATTGTGGATATTCTCTCCTAACATGGTTTTCGTCCATTTTTTACTATAACATAAACGTTTTAAAAACAAAATGGTTCCCCCTTGAGTATAGCCTATATTTCCATTTTTGAAGCGCATAGGATATAGAAAAGAAAGGGGGTGAAGTTATGAGCAACGGAGGATACGGTGGCGGTGGCTACGGCTCAGGCTTTGCTTTATTAGTTGTGTTATTTATTTTATTAATTATCGTTGGTGCAGCGTTCCTATACTAATTAATAAAATGGCGAAAAGCTAAGGGTGTAATGTCCTTAGCTTTTCTTAACAATGGAAGGCATTCACACCTACGCTTGAGGTCACGTTTATCTTTTGATACACGAGATGTCAAACTTACCACTTTTTGCTGGACGGGTGCAGATGCAATTTTTTAACTATACTGCATATAAAATTTCAATATAAAATGAGACAAGTAATATTGTAATAAGTATATTTATAGTTCGGAATATTTTTGGCTGGTTTTCTTCGGGAATTTCACGTCGCATGCACAGTGCATAAGTCATGCGGTTTATTTGAAATAAATAGAATACCGAGAATAGAACTACGATCATTAATAGCAAGTCTATTCCTCCCCTCTTTCAATAGTAATAGCATAACAAAAAACGTCAATAAAACACAAGTACTAGCAATTTAATGAATAGTAGGCGGTACTAAAATTTCATAGCCCTTTGGTGTCTCCTCAATTTGAGAGTCCTTAGGTGAATTCAATAAGTATTTTACATAGAGAATATCGATTAAACATAAACTACAATGATAAGCTAAAAGCAATGCGCCGTAATGTGTGTAAGCAGGTAATAAAAGTGTACCTATTAATATGGCTGTATTAAGCACGAAAAATGGTGTAAGAAGTGCTATAATATAACGACTTTTTGAGAGTGGTTCACGTATCCGCATATGTAAAACAGGAATTACATAAAATTGTGAACGCATCCGTAATGTTAAATGCTGTCGTAAATCATACAATGCTAGAAAGTGTAAGCATTTATGAATTGGATAAAGGGCAAATACAGCGATAACAAATAACCAAAATAAATGATCAGTATAGTGTTCATCATTAAATAAATTAAATGTAACATAGGATAGGGAAAAGACGGTTAAAAACACAAAGACAGACATTATTATAATACGTGTTGTACCGTAATGATGTTCAAGATTTAATATTTTCCAACAGTGCATGCTTTATCAACTCCATAATAGGAAGGGTCCTATTTAATGTAAATTGATTTATGTTAGAATGCAAGAAAAAGGAGGTATCTCAGAAATATTTTCTGAAATACCTCCTTTAACATGATTTTTAAACGTTTCGTAAGACGACTTCAGATTGCTATTTACTAAACGTTATTCCTCAATTGCTTGACTTATAATCAGCAGGAGAAGAAACAATTCCTACAAATTAGTTTCGCTTTACCCTTTTACAGTTGAACGTTCTTCTAGCTTGTCAAAGGAATCACGGAAGTGCTGAAAGGAGCGTTCGAAAATATCGATGAAGTCCTCTCCATATATATTGCGGATAACAGCCATAACATCTAAAAATTCTGGGAAGCGGCCATATAAGTCTTTTAAAGCTAATGAACCTTCGAGGACAGAATGATACGTATTATGATAATTGCTATTCATTTCAATAATTAGTTCTGTGCCTGCTTCAGTTAGTTCAACATACGTATTACGTTTGTCGTCATCACGCTTTGAAAACTTCAGGAATCCACGCTCTTCTAATTTTTTAGAGAAGTTAAATGCTGTGGAAACATGCATCACGCCAAATTTTGCTACATCGGAAATCGAAGCCCCTTTTAGATGATACGAAATCCATAAAATATGATGCTCATTGATGTTTAAATCGTATGGTTTAATCCATTGCTGCCAATCCTTTTCAACCGCTTTCCATAAGGCTTTTGATAATTGCGCAATTCTTTGACTATAAAGCATCGCCTCTTTTTGTGTGTATAATTCCTCTGACAAAGCCATCACCTACTGCTTTCTTTAACATTTTAAAAATATTATAGCAATAAAGAAAAAAAGTTTAAAGTTAGAAAAATTAAATAATTGAAAAGTGGTTGAATAATAATATTTTATGATTTAATTATGATAAAAAAATAGAATTATTTTTGGGTTATAAGGACTTTAGTCGCTTATTTTTTCTTGCGGTTTTTTCTTCTTTTCTGTGATTTGTGCAACGTTTTTCTCGATTTCGCTAATTGTATTCTGTAATGCCTCTATTTCTTGTTGTAAATTATTTTTTGTAGGCTCGATTTCATCTGTAAATGTAGTAATTGTTTGTTTTAATTCATTTATTATTTGTGGTATATTATTTTTGACTTCATTTGTTAAGGTATTAACTGACTGTTTAACATTATCAACCTGATGTTTAACTTCGAAAAGTTTGCCCTTTGTGATTTCAGCATTTTCTCGCAAATTAGTGCGTAATTGTCTGCCTGATTGAGGAGTAGAGAAAAGTACAGCAATTGTTCCACCAACAATACCAGTAACTAGTCCAAATAAAAATGGTTTTGCTTTCATATTGAAATACCTCGTTTCTGTAATAATCATATTATCTCTATTAAACCACGAATTACACATATACCAAAAGAAAAAAGAAACTAAACGAGTGATTTTCTATCACGTTTTAGCTTCTTTTAGTAGTTGGAAGTACCTTTACCTCAAAATAAAGGTTCGAACTATATATTAAATTTGAGAAATAGCTGTGTTAAATTTAGAACGCTTTACTAATTTAACGACTATTGGATAAATTATCGCAAAAGCTACAACATTAAATGCTACAGCGGGTAATACAACACCTACAAAAAGCATAGCAAATGTTGCACCAACATTGGCATTAAACACAAAAAGTGCTACTGCTAAAAATACTGTACCGGATAATATTGTTCCTACACCCACTAAGATAGCCGATATAGCAAAATTGTTTGCCAGTTTCTTCAGGGTGATTAAAATCGCTAAAAAGACAAAGCCAGTAACAGCCTTATCGATAATATTTGGAACAAGACCAGCAGGAAATGTTGTAAATAATCCTGATAGAACACCTGTCGCTAAAGAAAGCAAAAATGTTTCTTTGATGGTAGGGAACAGTAATATCCCGATAAACATCATTGTTAGCATGAAATCGGGCTTCATGCCATTAACCATACCTGGTGTGACTACATAAAGTGCCGCACCGACACCCACTAAGAGTGCCATTAAAACTAGATTCTTTGTATTCATTTCTAATCTCTCCTCGACTATGCTAATCTATTTGTCCCCCAACGTGTCCTCTTGACCGTTAGCGAAACTTATTTGTGATTGTACGATAAATAATTTTAAAATGCAAGGCACTATTCTGAAAATTAATCCTTCTTATTTCAAAGATGTGCTTTTATATTTTCTGCAACTTCAGTCAATTGCTCTGATGTATATTTTTGTGTCTGCCAAATTAAACCTAGACCTTCTTTTTCGTCATAACGAGGAATAAAATGTAAGTGATAGTGGAAAACAGTTTGTCCTGCAGCGGCTCCATTGTTATTAATCGTATTCAAGCCGATCGGTTGAAATGCAGCTTTGAGAGCATTGGCAATTTTAGGTGCCACAGCATAAAGGTTTCGTGCTACTTCCTCTGGCATTTCAAATAAATCCTGACAGTGCTGCTTTGGAATTAATAAAGTATGTCCTTTAGCAACAGGTGAAATGTCTGTGAATGCATAGACATGGTCGTCTTCATAAATTTTTGTACTTGGAATGGATCCATCAATGATTTTACAAAATAGGCAATCGCTCATTCGTAATTTCCCCTTTCATTTATGTATGTAATTACATTCTATCATACTCATAACTGTATCATTTGCTAATTTTTGATAAAATATAAAACAAGAAGAGGAGTGAGGTCATGTCAGTATTAGAGGTACAGCATGTGACAGGTGGCTACACAAGAAAGCCTGTTATTAAAGATTTATCATTTACTATTGGAAAAGGGGAGCTCGTTGGCTTAATTGGCTTGAATGGTGCTGGGAAAAGTACAACGATTAAGCATATTATTGGTACAATGCTTCCCAAAGAAGGGGATATTCGATTAAATGGTGTCACATTAAAAGAGGATACGGACAAGTATCGTACATCATTTTCTTATATACCTGAAACGCCTGTATTATACGATGAGCTAACATTAAGGGAACATTTAGCATTAACGGCAATGGCTTATGGCATAGATGAGGCAACACTTGCAGCTAGGTCGGAATTATTATTGAAAGAATTTCGAATGGAGAAAAGATTGAATTGGTTCCCATCGCATTTTTCTAAAGGGATGCGTCAAAAGGTGATGATTATGTGTGCCTTTTTAGTTAATCCAAGTCTTTACATTATTGATGAGCCTTTTGTGGGACTTGATCCCCTAGGCATTCAATCATTGCTAGATCAAATGGATGAAAAGAAAAAAGAGGGCGCTTCTATATTAATGTCCACTCATATTTTATCGACGGCTGAGAAGCATTGTGATCGAATCATCTTATTGCATGATGGGCGTGTTCGAGCACAGGGAACGATGAATGATTTACGTCAGGCTTTTGCTATGCCACACGCGACATTAGACGAATTATATATTGCTATGACAAAGGAGCGGGACCATGAAGAACTTGCGTGATGTATGGTCTTCTCGCTTCATGCATTATATCGGAGAAGTACAAAAATATATGCAATTTATTTTTACTGGGCATATCGCGATTGTACTCGTATTTCTTGTTGGAGCAGGAGGCTATCAATATAGTGAATGGCTAAAAAACGTGCAATTAGATTTTCCAGCAGAAATTGTTATTGCCGTAATCGTAGGAATTCTATTAGCTTTTAGTCGACCTACATCGCTCTTGAGAGAGCCAGACCAAGTGTATTTATTACCTGTAGAATCAAAAATGTCGCAGTACTTTAAAAAGGCGTTAGCATGGACGTTTTGGTCTCAGGTTTGGATTGTTGCGATTGTTTATATTGTAAGTATTCCTTTACTTAAGGCCGTTACTGATTTAACAACAATTGAAATTTGGGCAGTGTTTGTTCTAATGATCGTATTGAAATTTTTAAGTGTTCTAGGTGAATTTAGCTATCGTTATAGTGAACGAGGCAAACTGATTTGGGTGGACAGACTAATTCGAGCAATCATATTTGGTGTGACTATTTACATGGCGCTCCAAGCTCAATTGCTATTTGCCATCGTTGCAACTGTTATCGGCTGTATTTACATTCTTATATTCAGAAAAAAATGTAAGGATGAGCCTGTGCCATACGAGCATTTTGTCGAGCTAGAGCAAAATCGTATGATGAGCTTCTATCGTTTTGCAAATTATTTTACAGATGTGCCCCATTTAAGAGGAATCATTCGCCGAAGAGCATGGCTTAATTGGTTGTATACATTTATTCCTTATAAGAAGGAGAACACACAAAAATATTTGGTGTTCCGCACTTTTGTACGTACAGATGATCATTTTTATTTATGGCTTCGTTTAACAGTGATTTCTGCTGTTATTGCAGCGTTAGTTGATATTCCTTTTGTGACATGGATTGTTGTAGGAGCATTGAGCTTTGCGTCCACGATTCAGTTAAAGCAAGCGTTATTGGCAAGTGGAGAATTTCGTATGGACATGCTCTACCCATTGCCTGATCATGCGCGCAAGGCAGCTGTTCAACAAATTGTTCGTTTAGCGATGATTACTCAAGCTATTATCGTTGGTATATGTAGTGTGATGCAACCAATGTTCTATATAGGAATAGTCATTATTATTGTTGTCAGTGAAATAACGTCGAAGGTTTCTAAGCCGTAATTAAAAGTCCATGTAGATGTCTACGTGGACTTTTTGAACGGTTATCAGAATGTCTTAATATTGGTAAAAATTATGTGACTAATTGATAATACCACTATCATACCTTTTTTCATGTAAAGAAAAATGTGCCTGGCTTTTCCCATGTCAACGCTGTCCACAGCAGCCATCATTGAGCCCACACGATATTGATTATATTGTTCTAGATAAAAACGGTGTGGTAAACCGAATGTTACTCCTCATCTTCTTCTTTTGGGGTAGCACTATAGGTTGTAATATAGGAAGCAGCTGAAAATATATTTTGCTGACGTACGCCAGTTGGTTCTTCCCGTTCAGCATGTGCTGATTTATATGCTTTTGAGCTTTTCCATGCTTCAAATGAATGTGGGCCATTCCATTGTGTCATGACGATATAGGTTTCGCTATTTAACGGTCGAAGTAGTCTGAATGCTAGAAAGCCCGGTTCATCCTCGATAGCACGTGCACGATTTAAAAAGCGATGTTCAAAAACAGGTCGACCTTCATCTGTAACAGGAATATTGTTAAAAACAAAATATCCACGCTCTTCTAAATCATTTACTGAATCTAATACTTCAAAATTACGTGGTGTGGCAAATACAGATTTTCCTTCAGTTTCATGTATAAGTACAGAATTTCCTTCCCCATGTATTAGAATCATCTTCTGGTTTTGGTGCTTTTTTCTTACTTGTTCTAAAAAATCTCCTGTTCCCGAAGTTAAATAAATATACATAAATTTGCCCTCCTTATGAATGCTCTGACTAATAGCTTGATTATCTCCATTTAAGTGGAAGTCTATAGCTTTGTCAAAAAAGAAACCTTTTAGAAAGAACAATTTTATGACATTTCATGTGGAAAACTATACAATTGCTAAGGAAGCGTTTACTATTGAAAACGGATATCAATAATAAAGGAATAAACTAAAGATTTTATCTTCATTCAGCAAATGTATTTTGTATACGAAAGCAAAGCGGCGGATACAGAAGGCTCCCACTTCTACAGGTGGTGAGATGAACGCGGTTTTGATTTCTTTTCATTGGGTGTTCAAACACCTACTGAATGAAGATAAAGCCTCTGGCAAATGTCACGGATTTTCAAAGGAATGAATAAAAGGATGTTTGCCTAAAATCTTCACATTCTGCGAAAAGGGCAAACTGACCTGCATCGGTAAAAACGCTACGTCCTGTGGCATTACCGAATGACCGACATCATGTCGGCCTTCGTGCAGTCCTAGGCACAATTCAAAATCCGGACGTAATTACGCTAAGGCGAAATTGATTTTAAATATTTTATATGCAAGAATGTACAAAATGCTTTCTTAGTGCACGATATGGTAAAATAATGACTATTAGATGGAAAAGAAGAGAGGTACTTATGAAAATTATTGTTGGGTTAGGGAATCCAGGTAAACCTTATGAACATACAAGACATAATATTGGCTTTGATATTATTGATGCGATAGCTGAAAAATGGGGTGCACCTTTAACAAATTCAAAATTTAATGGCATGTATGCCACTGTACATCGTCCAGAAGGAAAGGTTCTACTTGTTAAGCCTTTAACATATATGAATTTATCAGGGGAATGTGTTGGACCTCTTATGAATTATTTTAATATTGATGTGGAAAACTTAATTGTTATCTATGATGATTTAGATTTAGAAACAGGTAAATTGCGCCTTCGTCAAAAAGGTAGTGCGGGTGGACATAACGGAATTAAGTCATTGATTCATCATTTAGGCACACAAGAGTTTAATCGTATTCGTGTTGGGGTGAGTCGCCCACCTGCTGGTATGAAGGTCGCAGATTATGTGTTGTCAAAATTTTCGAAAGAAGACCAAGGTGCCATTGAGAACGCTATTGAGAAGTGTGTAAATGCTGTTGAAGCATCTCTTACAAAGCCATTTCTTGATGTCATGAACCATTTTAACGGATAACCAAATATCAAAGGTGGTATTATTGATAGTCTCCAACACAAAGCGAAGATTATTCTTTTATGTTTGTGAATATTGTATGGTGCATAATCCTTTTTAGAAATGTCTATACTTTAAGTAGTAAGTTGCTTAAAGGAGGATGATTTGGAGATGTCAGTTCGCTATCGATGTCGGCATTGTGAAGTAGAAATAGGGACACTCCCATTTGATGCAGATGATACAATTCGAAAGCTGCATATTTTCGAATTGGGAGAAGCGGATGATTATGTTGAGAAAGACCAACATGGACACACGACTGTGCACTGCATTTGTGAGCAATGTGAGGATTCGCTGAGACAATATCCAGATTATCATGCACTCAATAAATGGATTCAATAATTGGAGAGATGCTTTGACGCACATTGTGTGCGTTCAAAGCTTTTTCCGTTTAATATAATGAACAAAAAATTGATACGTATTATCGTACTAGATTCATAGTATATGGCGATAGAATTACGGCTGAAAGGAGCTTTTGACTGTGGAAGTTTTACGACAGTTAGTGTCGCAGGACAAACATATTACATCATTTTTACAGGAGATTCAGAGCGGTCATACTGCAGCACAGCTTATTACAGGACTAACAGGAAGCGCACGCCCAGTAATGGTCGATGCGTTATTCGAATATGTACAAAAGCCGATCTATATAGTTTCTCCAAATTTATTGCAAGCACAAAAGATGGTTGATGAGCTTGCTGGAATTTTAGGTGAAGAATATGTTCATTATTATCCTGCTGATGAATTTATTGCTGCAGATTTATCTGTAGCGTCACCCGAGTTACGTGCGGAGCGTATAGCTACACTTGATTGTCTAGCTAGAGGTAAAAAGGCTGTTTATGTAATACCAGTTGCAGGCTTACGTAAAATGATGCAGCCAAAAGAGCATTGGCTACAGTACTATTTACAAACTGCAATAGGAGAAGATATTCAAATTGATGAGTGGCTACAAACATTAGTGGAAATGGGATACGTCCGCAATTCAATGGTGACAACACCTGGTGAATTTGCGTTACGTGGTGGTATTTTAGATATTTACCCTCCATATTTAGAGTCCCCAATTCGTATTGAGTTATTCGATACAGAGGTGGATTCAATTCGAACATTTTCAGCAGATGATCAGCGATCCATTGATAAATTACAAACAATCCGCATCCTCCCTGCCTCAGAAGCAATTTTAACGAGGGAAGAAAGAGTGGCATTGGCTGGTCGCCTAGAAACCGCTTTAGCAACAAGCTTAAAGAAGGTTAAAAAACAGGAAACAAAAGAGCTACTGTATCAGCATATTCAATATGATATTGAGTTGTTACAGCAGGGGAACTTACCGGACTATGTAAACAAATATGGTTCGTTGTTGTATGAGAAAACTGCGTATCTGGGAGATTACTTTGCTCATGATGGAATCGTGTTATTTGATGAGCTTGGTCGTATTCAAGAAGTTATGGATGCTTGGGAACGTGAAGAGGATGAATGGTTTTTATCGTTAATTGAAGAAGGTAAGATGGTTCATGATGTAAAGCCAGCTTTCTCCTTAAAAGAAATTTTGGCAATGCTGTCACAGCAAAAATTGTATTTCTCCTTATTTTCTCGAACATTTGCAGGAGTAACATTTAATAAGACAACGAATTTTTCTTGTAAGCCAATGCAACAGTTTCATGGGCAAATGGCATTGTTACAAAGTGAGGTTGAACGTTGGTTACTTGGTAAATTTACAGTACTTATCGTTGCTCGAGATAAAGAGCGTGTTAAACGCGTTCAGCAGATGCTAGAGGAATATGATATTCATACAGTAAATGGTAAGCCGACTGAGCCAGGTATCTATATTGTAGATGGTACACTTTCTAGTGGGTTTGAGCTACCTCTACAACGATTAGCCATTGTGACGGAGGATGAGCTTTTTAAGCAGCAGGTAAAGAAAAAAGCACGTCCTCAAAAAATGACCAATGCAGAACGTATTAAAAGCTATACTGAAATTAAAGCTGGTGACTATGTTGTCCATGTTCATCATGGTATTGGTAAATATATAGGTGTAGAAACCTTAGAGGTAAATGGTACACATAAAGATTATTTACACATTCGCTATCGAGCTGATGATAAATTATATGTGCCAGTAGAGCAAATCGACTTGATTCAAAAATATGTGGCATCTGAAGACCGTGAACCGAAGCTACATAAACTTGGTGGGGCAGAATGGAAAAAGACCAAAGCTAAGGTATCCTCTGCTGTGCAGGATATTGCTGATGATTTGATAAAGCTCTACGCGAAACGTGAAGCAGAGAAGGGACATTCATTTGCTCCTGACAATGATGATCAGCGAAATTTTGAAGCTTCCTTCCCTTATGAAGAAACAGAGGATCAATTACGTTCCATTGTTGAAGTTAAGCGTGATATGGAGCGTGAACGCCCTATGGACCGCCTTGTATGTGGTGACGTGGGCTATGGTAAAACAGAGGTTGCTATTCGGGCTGCGTTTAAAGCGATACAGGATGGAAAACAAGTAGCCTTTCTTGTACCTACAACGATTTTGGCTCAGCAGCATTACGAAACAATTCGTGAGCGCTTCCAGGACTTTGCGATAAATGTTGGTCTCCTATCTCGCTTCCGTACAAAAAAAGAGCAAACTGCAACGCTAAAGGGGTTAAAGGAAGGGCAAGTTGATATTGTAATAGGTACACACCGAATTTTATCGAAAGATTTAATGTTCCAAGACCTTGGACTGCTTATTGTCGATGAGGAGCAGCGTTTTGGTGTAACTCATAAGGAAAAGATTAAACAATTAAAAACGAATGTAGATGTCTTAACACTTACTGCTACACCAATTCCAAGAACGCTTCATATGTCAATGGTAGGTGTCCGTGATTTATCTGTCATTGAAACACCTCCAGCCAATCGTTTTCCTGTCCAAACGTATGTAATGGAGCATAGTGGAGCATTAGTACGTGAAGCCATTGAGCGAGAAATGGCACGTGGAGGGCAAGTGTTCTATTTATACAATCGTGTAGAGGACATGGCTCGAAAGGTTGAAGAAATTCAAGTACTTGTACCAGAAGCACGTGTAGGACATGCACATGGTAAGATGACAGAATCAGAGCTAGAATCCGTAATATTAGCCTTTTTAGAAGGTGACTATGATGTTCTTGTAACAACGACAATCATTGAGACGGGCGTCGATATACCGAATGTAAATACATTGATTGTTCATGATGCTGACCGAATGGGCTTGGCACAGCTCTATCAATTGCGTGGACGAGTAGGTCGTTCCAATAGGGTAGCTTATGCATACTTTATGTATCAACGTGATAAGGTTTTAACAGACGTGGCGGAGCAGCGATTACAGGCAATTAAAGAATTTACAGAGCTTGGATCAGGCTTTAAAATTGCAATGCGAGATTTATCTATCCGAGGTGCTGGGAACCTACTAGGAGCCCAGCAGCACGGCTTTATCGATTCAGTAGGCTTTGATTTATATTCACAAATGCTAGAAGAAGCAATTGCAGAACGTCAAACAGGTGTGAAAAAAGAAGAAAGACCTGATATTGAAATTTTAGTAAGTGTTGATGCGTATATACCAGATGCCTACATTCCAGATGGCTATCAAAAAATTCAAATGTATAAACGTATTAAAGCGATGGATCAGGTGGAAGAATATCATGAAATCTTTGAGGAATTAGAAGACCGATTTGGAGATCTTCCGATTGAGACGGAGCGCTTACTAAAAATTGCACGTATGAAGGTATGGGGCTTAAATGCGGGTGTAATGTCAGTAAAGGAGAAGCAAAAAATTATTACCATTTTATTATCAGAGGAAGGTACAGCAAATGTCGATGGTGGTAAAATTGTGGAGCAATCCATGAAATTTGAACGTGCTGTTGGCTTTGGTATGGATAACATGCAATTGAAATTAACAATTGATGAACGAAAGTGCGGAAAATATCTGCCTTTTGATATTTTAGAAGAATTGATGCAAATGATCTTTAATGCAAAAAAACAACCTTAAAAGAAAAGCTGATTGTATCTTACATAGGATAACAATCAGCTTTTCTTTAATGAGTTCAAATTTTTTCAATAATCACTAATAGAAAGTTATGCAAATGGTTATTCTAAGGTAAGATGATTAAGGTTAAATTCTACATGCAAATAGCCTTTTAAGCATGATTTTAAGGTTTTTGGAAAATGTTGTTGGTTGTGAAATCCTTTTTCTTCAGTTTTTGCATAGATTGTTTTATAAAAAACCATACTATAGTTGAATAAAAATTTCATTGTAGCGAAAGCGAGGCATTAAGAATGAAGGCAACAGGAATTGTTCGTCGTATTGATGATTTAGGGCGTGTGGTTATTCCAAAAGAAATTCGTAGGACGCTACGTATTCGTGAGGGTGACCCGCTAGAAATTTATACAGATCGTGAAGGCGAAGTCATTTTAAAGAAATATTCTCCTATTAATGATTTGGGGGAATTTGCAAGAGAGTATGTTGAAACATTGTATGAAACGTTAGGTACTCCTGCATTTGTAACCGATCGAGATGAAGTAATCGCTGTGGCGGGTATCGGTAAAAAAGAATACATTAATCGTCGCATTACCTCCTTTGCAGAAGGTTTTATGGACGAGCGTTCAACAAAAATAGAAAAAATGGAAACAACTATCGAGATTGTTCCTGGACAATATGAGCAAGTAAAGTCATATTGTGCAACACCTATAATGGTAAATGGTGATCCGATTGGCTGTATTATCGTTTTATCAAAAGTACACTTTGTAGGTGAAGTAGAAGTGAAAGTTGTCGAAACGGCTGCAAACTTCTTAGCTAAACAAATGAATAGTTAGTTGAAATGTAAAGTTATTGCGCTGACCTTTTTTGGGCTGAACAATAACTTTTTTTTGTACATAGGATTTATGTCGATAATAAAAAGTGATGCTATCGGGCGCGTCAAACTTTTGAGATATGCTATACTAATGGCATTGTTAAAGAAGGAAAGAGGGCAATTTATGTCGGAACGTTTTGGCATGAAAAGCTACATGAAGGGTGCGGCCCTACTTACAATTGCAGCTCTTATAGTAAAGGTTCTTAGTGCAATTTATCGTGTGCCTTTTCAAAATCTTGTTGGGGATGAAGGCTTTTATATTTACCAGCAAGTGTATCCGGTTATTTCCATTTTTGTCGTATGGACATCTAGTGGCTTTGCAGTAGCTATTTCTAAGATGCTTGCAGACAATGATTGTATTGTGGACCCACTGGAGCGGAATAAAAAAAGAAACAGTATTATGCGTATTGTTTTTAAATATCTAACAGTATTATCATTGTTGTTCTTTGCAGCTTTGTTTGGTGGGGCAGATATGATTGCACAGTTAATGGGTGATACCAAGCTTGCGCCTTTAATACGGACAGGTTCATTTATAGTAC
The DNA here is from genome assembly GCF_002455205.1 of Lysinibacillus sp. UBA6686. Lineage (NCBI taxonomy): Bacteria > Bacillati > Bacillota > Bacilli > Caryophanales > Bacillaceae > Lysinibacillus > Lysinibacillus sp. UBA6686. The sequence continues at coordinate 87,090 of NZ_DKJS01000080.1, forward strand.
TTGTTATGCCAGCTCTTGCTGTTTTAAAAGGAGGCTTCCAATCAAGGGGAATTATGGAGCCGATAGCCTATGCACAGGTGCTTGAGCAAGCTGTCAGAGTATCTGTTATTTTAGTAGGTACATTTATGATAATGGCGACGACAAAATCGCTATATGGTGCTGGACAAATGGCTATAATAGGTACTGTCATTGGTGAAGTTGTAGGTTTTATTGTGTTAGCATTTATCTTTAAAAAAAGATTTGGATTATTAAAAGATAAGCAATTACAGCAGCGTTTCGCAGGCTATCCAATTATTAAAGAGGTTACGCTGCTCAGCCTAAGTGTTAGTATGAGTGGCTTGTTATTGCTTGGCTATCAATTAGTTGATTCCTTTACAATTTATTCATTGTTATTAGATAGTGGCATGGATCAAACAATGGCTAAGGAAACAAAAGGTATTTATGATCGTGGTCAACCATTGGTTCAGTTAGGCGTCATTATTGCATCTTCACTTTCATTGGCAATTGTGCCACTCGTTGCACATATGTCTAAGAAAAAGGAAGGGCGTAATGCCATCCCATTTATACAGCTAACATATAGAGCATCAGTACTATTTGGAGGAGCAGCATCTTTAGGTTTAGTGCTGGTTATGCCCTATATAAATGAAATGCTCTTTAAAACGGACGCTCTGTCAGAAGTACTCATGGTATATGTATTACAAATCGTTCCTTTGTCAATTATTTTGACATTCACAGCTATTTTGCAAGGCTACGGAAAATTAAATAAGCCAGCTATATTTTTAATAGTTGGTTTTATCTTAAAAATAATTTTGAACATGCTGACTATACGGTTGTTTGGGGTTTTAGGAGCAGCCGTTGCTAACAATGTGGGATTATTGTTTACAGCCCTAATGCTTGTCTTCTATTTGAAGAAAATGACAGCAGTGCAATTAGCACCTCGCAGTTTTTATAAAAAATTTGGCATTGCAGCAATCTCTATGACGGCTGTGGTAATACTTTGGCTACAGCTAGTACCAGCATTGCTACACCCCTTTTTATCACCTCGAATGGTTGCAGTGATAGCTGGATTCTCAGCGGTGAGTATTGGTGCGTTTGTGATGATGACAGTGATTGCTAAGCTACGAGTGTTAGCAGAAAAAGAATGGTATTTACTACCGTTTGGACGAAGAATGGCTGTTTATCAGTTATGGTTAAATCGGAAGAAGTAGGTGGATTAATTGAAAACTTTAACAGTGATTGGCTTGGGTGCAGGGGATTTTGATCAGCTACAAATGGGCGTTTATAAAAAATTGAAGGCAGCAAAAAAATTATTTGTTCGTACAGTGGATCATCCTGTACTAGAGGCATTGTCGGCAGAGGGCTTACAGTTTGAAAGCTTTGATGCTGTGTATGAAAAACATAGTTCATTCCAGCCTGTATATGAAGAAATTGTAGAAAGGCTTGTGGAGGCAACAACATTTGGAGATGTTATGTACGCTGTTCCGGGTCACCCACTTGTTGCTGAGCAAACGGTACAATTACTGATTGCTGCATCAGATACTGGAAGAATAAATTTAGTCATCGAGGGTGGACAAAGCTTCTTAGATCCAATCTTTGGGGCATTAAAAATTGACCCAATTGAAGGCTTTCAACTGCTTGATGGCACTAGCTTTTCGATGCACGACATCAACATGCGTCAACATATTTTAATTGCCCAAGTATATGACACATTCAGTGCCTCTGAAGTTAAGCTTACGTTGATGGAAAAATATGATGATGAATACCCTGTGACAGTGGTGACAGCCGCAGGATCTTCACAAGAAAAATTGATAACCGTCCCACTTTACGAGCTTGATCAAAGTGTTGAGGTGAATAATTTAACAACGGTTTATGTGCCACCAGTAAAATCACAGGAAGAGGCATTGCGAGATTGGTCAACATTTAGGCAAATTATCGCTACGCTAAGAGGTCCAAACGGCTGTCCGTGGGACCAAAAGCAAACACATGAATCCCTGAAAAAATATTTACTTGAAGAAGCCCATGAATATTTGGCAGCTGTGGATGCAGAGGATGACTTTGCGATGATTGAGGAGCTTGGAGATGTATTATTACAAGTATTTTTACATGCACAAATAGGAGAAGATCAGGGCTACTTTACACTGGAAGATGTTTTAGCTTCTATTAGTGAAAAGATGATTCGTCGCCATCCACATGTTTTTGGAGATGTTTCTGTAGAAGATGCGGAAGGTGTCGTAACCAATTGGGAAGCTATAAAAGCACAGGAGAAGGGTGAGAGCGATAAGCCACTATTAGAAGAAGAATATAGGTCATCGTCTGCCCTTCAAACGGCTTTTAATTATCAAAAAAGAGCAGCAAAAGTAGGTTTCGACTGGCCTGATGTGGATGGTGCCTGGAACAAATTTTCAGAGGAATGGCAGGAATTTCGTCAGGAAGTGACAAAAGGTACAAATGCGTCACGTCTTGATGAGTTTGGAGATGTATTATTCACACTTGTAAATTTAGCACGTTTTTATAAGCTATCTCCAGAAGAGGCAATGTTACATGCGAATGAGAAGTTTGCGAGACGATTTGGTTATGTTGAAAAGAGGGTAAAAGAATGCGGAAAGCCTTTTTCTGAGTATACTTTAGAACAATTAGATGCTTTCTGGAATGAAGCTAAGCGGATAGAAAAGGAGTAAATTATGAGATTAGATAAATTTTTAAAAGTATCGCGTTTAATTAAGCGACGTACACTAGCGAAAGAAGTGGCGGACCAAGGTCGAATTACGATAAATGGAAAGGTCGCAAAAGCAAGTAGTACAGTAAAAGCTGGTGATGAGCTAGCTATTCGTTTTGGGCAAAAAATTGTCACTGCACGTGTTGATGAATTACGAGACACTGTGAAAAAAGAAGACGCTGCGAAAATGTTTACGATATTAAAAGAGGAGCGTTTGGATAAAATAGAGCCAGAGTTTATTGATGATGAAGAATAATTGAATGAAAGAAGTTATTATTTCTGAATTCCTCCTTAGTAGTAGATAACTTTTATAAAGTTGTCATGCTTTGAAGGTTGTCCGCATAAAGTGAACAGAAGCTAGGACGACTAAAGGAGGAAGAAAATGACGCTACATCAAGAAAGTAACCGTTACACAATTCCATCTGGAGAACATATTTTAACGATTCGTAATCGTAAAAGAATGGACATGACTTCTGTAAAATCAATTGAACGCTTTGATCAGGAAGAATTTTTCATCAAGACGTCCCAAGGGCATTTGTTAATCCGTGGAGAGGAACTGCATATCGTTCATTTAGATGTTGATAAAGGACTATTGACACTTGAAGGAACTGTAAAAACCTTACAGTATGACGAGGAAGAAAGTGGCTTCTCGAAAGGTTTCCTTCATAGATTGTTTGGATGATTGTTAGTGAACAATTTGTTCAGCTATTAGTCATGGTTTTGAGCGGTATAGCAGTTGGTTTTATAATTGATAGTGTTAGGCTCATTGTTTTTTCAACTCCAAAAAGGTCAAGCCTTCGAAAGTGGATGATGGTATTTGAATTACTTACTTGGATTCTACTGGGGGGTCTGACATATTATTTACTATTTTGGCTGAAAGATGGCGCTTGGCGGGCTTATGACCCGCTAGCGCAAATTGCTGGAATTTTTTTGTATCAAACGTTTTTTCAAACTTTCTTACGTTTCATAGCAAGGGTTTTGGTAAATATAACATGGAGACCCTTCTGGTTCATCGTACGATTAATAATCGCCATCATTCGACAAATATTGAAAATAATCATAAATGTTTGTATGTTTGTTTTAAGACCTTTTGTCAAAATTTATTCGTATTTGTCCAACACTTTTTTAAAAAAATTTAAATTTATCAAGTATAATAAGAAACAACAATAATTTTCGGAGGTGCGGGCATGACTAAACGTCATTCATCAAATGATGACCAACGAAACTTTACTAAGCTTGATAATGACTATGTCCGTAACACGGATAAAGCCATTAATCGTAAAAAACAAGCTCGGAAACGAAAAATACGCCGTATTGTCTTTTTTGCGATTGTACCAGTCGTTATTATCGCCTTTCTCGTTAATATACTTTTCCATCAAAATGAAATTTTAGCTGAAAAAGAGAAGAAAAAGGACGAAGCGAATCAGCATCTTACAGAATTAAAAGATGAACGAGATTCATTAAATCTTAAAATTAAGCAATTAGAAGATGATGAATATATCGCAAAGATGTTACGTAAAGAGTATTTCTTATCCGAAAAAGGTGAAATTATTTTCATTATTCCTGAGAAGAAGGATAAAAAAGACGACTGAAGAGCTATGTATTGTTGACACACTTTTATTGTTATATATAATGAAAAGAGAAACTTATTGTAGTAAAAAGTTTGATTAAATTGATTACATGGCTCAAAAGAGTCGCTTAATTTTTAAGGAGGAGCATTTTTTTTATGTCAATTGAAGTAGGCAGCAAGGTACAAGGTAAAGTAACAGGAATCACAAATTTTGGAGCATTCGTTGAGCTGCCAGATGGCAAAACAGGCTTAGTTCACATCAGTGAAGTTGCTGACAATTATGTAAAAGATATCAATGAGCATCTAAAAGTTGGAGATGAAGTTGAAGTAAAAGTGATGAATGTTGAAGCGGATGGAAAGATTGGTCTTTCAATTCGTAAAGCAAAGCCTCAAGTTGAGAGACCAGAGCGTCCTCAACGCCCACGTCGTGACAATCGTTCTAACGATCGCAACGAGCGCCACCAGCCAAAAGAGAATTTTGAGCAAAAAATGGCACGTTTCTTAAAAGATAGTGATGAGCGTCTAGCAACGCTTAAACGTGCTACAGAGTCAAAACGCGGTGGTCGTGGAGCTAGAAGAGGGTAGTTTGCTGACTGTTTTAATCGTAGAAAAAGTGTATGAAATAGAGTTGGGATTAGCTTTTTAAAAGAGCTGATCCTTTTTTTTGTTTATTTAAAAAGAATCTATTATTTTATCAAAATGATGGATTACTTAAAATTAGTGCAAGAATAAACAAACTGCACTCTCATCGTTTCCTCAATAACGAGTGATACTTAGGTTTCTGTTTTTTTATAATGTTGAAGTTGGCCTTTTTTTCTTTTTAAGTGTTGATACGGTTGCTTCTTCCACAGTAGTCTCAGAGGATTTATCAGTAGGCCTTACTATTATTTTTACAAGTAATAGAACACCGTAAGCACTTACGGCTAGTCCAGTAAGGAGTAAAAATATCTGTACGACAAATGGCAAATTTATAAGGATAGATATAAGAATAATCATGGAGCCACTACCACAAATTAAAGCGGCTTTTGTTAATGAACTCAAAGGATTAACCTCCTAATATCATGTTCTATTCTCTCTATAGTATGCCATATTATTAGGAGGCAGGGATAGAGAAAATCAGTAATTTCTACAATTCTAATATAACTAAATGCTTTTATATCACAGTTTTTCTAATCTCAAAAAAGGCGCCTCAGACAATAATCTGAGACGCCTTTTTATGATGACCCCTACGGGATTCGAACCCGTGTTACCGCCGTGAAAGGGCGGTGTCTTAACCACTTGACCAAGGGGCCTCTCTATGGTGGCGGCCGAGGGGATCGAACCCCCGACCTTACGGGTATGAACCGTACGCTCTAGCCAGCTGAGCTAGGCCGCCAAAAATAAATATGGAGCGGAAGACGAGGTTCGAACTCGCGACCCCCACCTTGGCAAGGTGGTGTTCTACCACTGAACTACTTCCGCAAACTCTTAAAGCAACAAATTAAATAATACAAGCCTTTATCACTAGTGTCAAGTAGCTTTATAAAAAATATTAATAAATATGCATCTTTCTTAACAAAATAAAATTGGTTTAAAATTTGTAATGTAAAAAGCTATAGTTATGAAGGATTTATATTTATAAGTGGGAATTTTAGCAAATATTTTGTTCTTAAGTAGAAACGTATCAGCGTAAATTCTGACCATTATATTTATGACGAAAAGTGGAAAAACATTGAAAATCAAAGATTAATTGCGGTACCTAATCCTATGGTTGCTAAGATTTAAAGATCTGAAAACAATTTGTGGTGATGATTTAATTTAATAAAAAAGCAGATTATCGTTAAAGTAGCTAAAATTTTTGTAGAGATTGCTGCCATTTCCCGTATTTATGCATATGTATTCGTCGAAATTTTAAAAATTTTTCTTGTCACCGTCAGACAATCTTTCCACGCATAATTTTTTATAATAACCGAAAGTGTGGAAAGGGGATAGTGAAATGACAAGTATTGAGTGGTTTGACACAGCAAACGTAGCTGATCATAAATTAGGAGTAAAAAGAAGGCAGTTGTTTATTGGCTCTTTATTTTTTATAACATCCTTTTTTTTAGCTCAGTCTGTTGTATTTGAAGCAGCTGTACCTTTCTCGGTTCCTTTTTGGGCAATTATACGAACGAAGTATAAGGAGTATGCTAAATATGTTTTATTTGGTGGCTTAATTGGGGGATTCTTTCTTGGTTTTGGACAGGTTGTTATTTTAGCCTTACAAATTGCCATGTATGAGTGTATCATACGTTTTCGGTACTGGAAGCTTCCTCAAAGTATTTCAGTTGCATTAGCCATATCGCTTGTTCAAATGATATGGCAGGGGGTCATGCATCAGGGTTTACCTCCCATGCTTGTACAATTTTATGTTGGCTGTGAAGCTGCATTAGCACTTATTATGACTCTTTTTATGCAAGTCCTTTTTGTTAATTCCTATGAATGGTTTACAAGTCATTGGACATATGAAAAGCTTGGTTCTGGATTAGTGGTTTTTGCCGCCATGCTTACTGGAATGCAAACAGTTGTAATTAGTTATTTTTCTCTGCCTATTTTTTTATTACAGCTATTTATATGCTTTGGTGCATTAGTGGGAAGTGTACCATTAGCAACTGTAATTGGAGCAGTGCTTGGAACGCTCATAGGTGTTGCAAAGCTGTCTTTTACCGGTATGCTTTCAGTTGCTACGTTAACTGGACTGTGTGCAGGAATGGGGGCACGTGCAGGGCGCTTTGGAGTGGCGATTGGTAGCATCTTACCTAGTGTATTTTTTTTATTTTATGACGCAACATTACCATTAGATAGCGTTTATTTTACATCCATTGCTGTAGGTAGTATCGCATTTCTAACCATTCCCAGAAAGTATTCTGATAAGGTAAGGGACAAGCTATTTCCACAGCGAGAGGAGATCTTACTCGCCCGTCAAAATTGGTTAACGGAGCATGTCACTTATAAATTAGAGCATTTTCAACATTTCGTACAATTCATGAAAGAACTTGTGTTTGAGCGCTTTATGACAACTCCTGTTGAGGCTTCTAAGGAAGTGTCACCAATGAATACATGCTTAAGCTGTTTTCGTTATGATCGCTGTTGGGGTGCTCAAAATAACGGTATGGACAAGCTAATGACAGACTGGTTCCATATGAAGGGTGTAGGGAAGGAATCTGCAATACATCGGGCAGAGGACCAAATTCGTTATAAATGCGTGAAATCTACAAAAATTTTCGAGGAGCTAGAAACAGAGCTATATAGGGAGCGTATTAATGGACAATATTTTCATGGAAAGAAAATGATTGCACTTCAACTACGAGATATGAGCAATCATCTAAATCAGCTAATTGCAGAGATGAAGGAGGACACCGTATCATTTGTTAGTGTGGAAAAGGATATTATCCAAAAGCTAAAGGAGGCGCATATTGAATGCTTCCAGCTAGATGTGCTGAGTAATAAACCTGGAGCAAGAAAAATTGTCTGTGCGCTCACACCAGCTCGAGTCGATTGGGAAGAGGATACAACATTGGCAGAAAGGATGATACTACCGATTTTATATGATATTTTTGAAGAACCGTTTGAAATTGAAAAGGTAGTAACGTGTGATGTGCCATTTCGCCACATTCAAGTAAGCTTTAGTTCAGCTATTAGTTTTGAAGTAGAGTATGATATATATAGTATGTCAAAAGGCGCAACACTATATTCTGGTGATTCCCATGCGTTATTTCAACTACATCCTGGATTATTTGCAATTTTATTGTCAGATGGTATGGGACAGAGTAAAGAAGCACAGCATGAAAGTAGAAAACTAATACATTTAATGCGAGAATGCTTAAATTACAATATGAATCCAGAGACTGCAATGCACACATTGCATTATGTCATGTCCCTAAAGCAACAGGATGATATGTATGCAACACTGGATTTTGCCCTTGTCGATTTACAACAGGGTGATTTATGGTCATGGAAGGCAGGGGGAATGTCTACGTATATCTTACGTGGAAAAGAGGTGCTAAAAGTTGAAAGTAATGCAGCACCTGTTGGATTTTTATCTATTTCAGCAATTGAGGCGGAAAAAAGAAAACTGAAAGCAGGAGATGTCATTCTAATGCATTCTGATGGGTTATTTTCAAGTATTGCCGATTGGGATGAACAAGAAGAGTACTTTTTAGCTTATGCTCAGCAGGTTGCAAGCACGACCAAATCCATTCAGGAAAAATTAACGACGATCATGCAGTCTTTCCAAACACACTATGATATTGAAGATGATTGTACAGTATTGATGTTAGAGGTAACACACGTTGTACCTACTTGGGCTGTCTTTAGACCAGTTCAATATTCTATGAGTTAAATGATTAAAATAATCAGCGAAAAGGGGAGGAGAAGCGTTTGTCATTTGAATTAAGGGTCAAATCACTAATTGAAGAAAAGCAATTAATACAGCAAGACGACCATCTTCTCATCGCCGTTTCGGGTGGAATAGATTCCATGGCTTTGCTTCACTATTTTGTTCAAACAAAAGAAAAATGGGGAATAAAGGTAGAGGCAATTCACGTTGATCATATGTTAAGAGGAGAAGCGTCTGCTGAGGATAGAGCCTTCGTCCAAAGATATTGTGATAATCATGAAATATATTTACATGCAAAAGCAATTCCAATACCAGAGATTATGGCTTTAGAAAATGGAAATACACAGCTTATTTGTCGTAGAGAAAGGTATCAATATTTTAAAGAGGTCATGCAAAAAACAAATGCAAGCAAGCTTGTAACTGCACATCATGCGGACGACCAACTGGAATCAGTATTAATGGCCCTGACTAAAAATGCAACGATTAACAGTATGCAAGGTATTCGGCCACAGCGTTTTTTTGCAGGAAAATCATTAATTCGTCCGTTTTTAACGGTTACAAAGTCTGAAATAAGGGAATATTTACTTAGACAAGGTTTAGAGTACCGTGAAGATGCTAGCAACTTTAAAGATACCTATGTACGTAATCGTTTTAGACATCATGTGGTGCCATTATTGGAGGCAGAAAATCCACGAGTAACCGAGCAGGTGACCCATTTTACAGAACAATTACAAGAAGATGATGCCTATTTAATGACATTAGCAGAGGATGTATTTTCTAGAACAGTAAAAAAATTAGACGAAAATACATATAGGATGGAAATTGAGGCTTTTCAATTGGTACCACTTGCTTTACAAAGGAGGCTCATTTTAATACTATTAAACTATCTTTACAAAGATTCAAATACGATACAAAGTTATGCTTTATTGGTTTCAATTTTAAAGCTTTGTGATACGACAGCTGGATATGCTGAAGTTCACTTGCCAGAAGAATTTCTAGCAGTTCGCCGTTACGGAAAATTATCGATTCAGAAGAAAGAACCATTAGAAGGTCAAACTTCTCCTGAGAAAAAAATTATTTCGACTGCTAATGGGTGGACAACACTGACAAACGGTGAACGTTTATGCATAGTCAAGTTGCCTGATTTATCGTCTGAATTGCTGACGGATACTGCACAACTTTTTTATTTTAACGCTAGCAAACTCAAACTTCCTCTTTATGTTAGAACTCGTAAGGAAGGGGATAGAATGCTGTTAAAAGGAATGGATCAGCCAAAACGCTTATCTCGCCTTTTTATAGATGAAAAGATTCCTTTAAATGAGCGAAATAGCTGGCCGTTACTGATTTCTCCATCTGATGAGGTCGTAGCGGTAATTGGTGTGCGTATGGGTATGTTTTTTTCAACCACTCCGCAACCAAACGATGATACAGTGCTCATCGTAGACTAAGGTCTTTGTAAAACATTTCACCATAAAGGTTGAAGATTTTTTGATACACACGAGGAGGAATCGATATGTTACAAAATGACATCGAAAAAATTATGATTACAGAGGAACAATTGCAAGAAAGAATTGCTGATCTAGGAGCACAATTGACTGCAGAATACAAAGATTCATTCCCGTTAGCAGTTGGTGTTCTTAAAGGAGCAATGCCATTTATGACTGATTTGATGAAGCGTTTCGATTCTTTCATTGAGTTAGACTTTATGGATGTTTCTAGCTATGGAAACGCCACAGTATCATCAGGCGAAGTAAAAATTCTTAAGGATTTAAATACCAGCGTTGAGGGACGTGATGTATTAATTATCGAGGACATCATCGATAGTGGTTTAACATTAAGCTATTTAGTAGACTTATTTAAATACCGCAAAGCAAAATCCATCAAAATCGTTACATTGTTAGATAAACCGTCAGGTCGTAAGGTAAATTTAGCAGCTGATTATGTAGGATTTGAAGTACCGGATGGCTTTGTTGTGGGATATGGCTTAGATTACGCAGAAAAGTATCGTAATTTACCATATATCGGTATTTTAAAACCAGAGGTATATTCTTTCTAAGAGTTAACGAAAGACCCCAGCTATGAAAAGTAAGCCTTCAGCGAAGGTCAGATTTTTATTGAATTAATAATAATTCGAAATCTTGACACATTGTTTAGCTGTGCTGAGATCCAGGAACAGGTACAATTACGCTGGGATGCAGTGATTATGACATAAATATGTTTCTATTTCGACAAAAAGCGAACCAAACTTTTTTTAAATAAGGCTTTTCGTTGTATGATGAAATCATGATATGTTAAGATTTTACTTATAATTTTTCTGTTTGTAATGAGGAGGCTGGAGATGAATCGAATATTTCGATATACCATATTCTATTTACTGATTTTCCTAGTGATTATCGGTATTTTTGGTACTTTCAATGGTGGAAATGCGCCAACGAAAGAGTTAACTTATTCTGAGTTTCAAGATGCTCTAGATAAGAAAGAAATAACAAGTGCTACAATTCAACCTGATAAACAAGTATACATCGTTGAGGGTACGATGAAAGGTTATGAGAAGGGTCAACGCTTTACAGCAAATATCCCTCGTGAAAACCAATCTTTATTGAACCGTATCGATGAGGCTGCTAAGGATAAGAATAGTAATATTAGCTATTTAACAGCACCAGAAACAAGTGGATGGATTCAATTCTTTACAGGGATTATTCCTTTCATCATTATCATTTTCTTATTCTTCTTCCTGATGAGTCAATCGCAAGGTGGCGGCAATAAAGTAATGAGCTTTGGTAAAAGCAAAGCAAAGCTATACGATGATCAAAAGAAAAAAGTTCGTTTTACAGATGTGGCGGGTGCTGATGAAGAGAAAGCAGAACTTGTAGAAGTGGTAGATTTCCTAAAAGACCACCGCAAATTCACTGAAATCGGTGCACGTATTCCAAAAGGTATCTTACTTGTAGGTCCTCCAGGTACAGGTAAAACATTGCTTGCACGAGCAGTAGCAGGTGAGGCAGGCGTACCGTTCTTCTCGATTTCAGGTTCTGACTTCGTAGAAATGTTTGTCGGTGTTGGTGCATCTCGTGTTCGTGATTTATTTGAAAATGCGAAAAAGAACGCTCCATGTATTATCTTTATCGATGAGATTGATGCAGTAGGTCGTCAACGTGGCGCGGGTCTTGGTGGTGGCCATGATGAGCGTGAACAAACGCTTAACCAATTACTGGTTGAGATGGATGGCTTCGGCGCGAATGAAGGTATTATTATTATCGCAGCAACAAACCGACCAGATATTTTAGATAAAGCGTTATTACGTCCAGGTCGTTTTGACCGTCAAATTACAGTCGGTCATCCTGATGTAAAAGGGCGTGAAGCAATTCTTAAGGTACATGCACGCAACAAACCTTTAGCGGACTCAGTTGATTTAGCAGCTGTTGCTCAGCGTACACCAGGTTTCTCAGGCGCTGACTTAGAAAACTTGTTAAATGAGGCTGCACTTGTAGCAGCGCGTAAAAGCAAACGTACAATTAATATGGCAGATATCGATGAAGCATCTGACCGAGTAATCGCTGGTCCAGCTAAAGCTAGTCGTGTATATTCTGCAAAAGAGAAAAAGCTTGTATCCTTCCATGAAGCTGGTCACGTAGTCGTTGGTTTAGAACTAGATGAAGCGGATACAGTACACAAAGTAACAATCGTTCCTCGTGGTCAAGCAGGAGGCTACGCGATTATGTTACCTAAGGAAGAACGCTTCTTTACAACAAAACAAGAATTGTTAGACCGCATTGCTGGACTATTGGGTGGTCGTGTCGCTGAGGAAATTGTGCTTGGTGAAGTTTCTACCGGTGCACATAACGACTTCCAAAAGGTGACAAGTATTGCGCGTGCTATGGTAACTGAATATGGTATGAGTGAGAATCTTGGTGCGATGCAGTTTGGTTCAAGTCAGGGTGGTAATGTATTCCTTGGTCGTGATTTTAATTCAGATCAAAACTACTCTGATTCAATTGCTTATGAGATTGATAAAGAAATGCAAAAAATTATCGATTCTCAATATGAGCGCACTAAGCGTATCTTAACGGAAAAACGCCAATTACTTGATTTAATTGCCAATACTTTGATGGAAAAAGAAACATTGAATGCGCAAGAAATCGAACATTTGCGTGATCACGGCGTCTTACCAGAACCAGAGGCTGTTGAGGTAATTGAGGAAAAAGCTCCTAAAGCTGAAACTAAACCAACTTTAGATATCGTTGGTGAGCCAACTGTTAAAAAGGAATTGCTTAGCAAAGAACCAAATCCAACAACGGCTGATTTACCAAAAGAGGGCACGGACTTCAATCATAATGCACCAAAAGGTATCGATGAAAAACGTGATTAAATGAAGAAAGACTGTTTACATTAAGTGAACAGTCTTTTCCTTTGCCTTTTTTCGTTAACAGGTATTAGGATATAGATATAAATTTCAAGATAGACGTTTTACAACTTGCGATTCTCACTAAGGAATTCTAGAACAGTCTGGTTATCAAAGAAATTTTGAGGAAGCTACTTATGCTTGTATAGTAAACAAGATTGGAGTGAATAGAAACATGGAGAATGTAACATTGAATAATGGCTTAGTAATGCCGTTAGTAGGCTATGGTGTCTTTCGAGTGCCTGAAGGAGATGATTTGGCTGAGGCAGTAAAAACAGCTATTAAAAAGGGCTATCGTAGTATTGATACAGCGCAAGTATATCGCAATGAAGAAAGTGTTGGGCGAGGAATTCGCACAGCAATTGAGGAAGGCTTGGTAACTCGTGAGGAGCTATTCGTCACATCAAAAGTTTGGAATGCTGGACTTTCCTATGAAGAAACACTTGCGGCATATGAAAGCAGTTTAAAGAAATTAGGGTTAGAGTATTTAGATTTGTATTTAGTTCATTGGCCAGGAATCGATGATAATTACATGAATGTTTATAAAGCGCTTGAGAAAATATATCAGGATGGCCGTGTACGATCAATAGGTGTTAGTAACTTTCATGTACATCATTTAGAAAATTTATTGAAGGAAGCAACAGTTATTCCGGTTATTAATCAGATTGAATTTCATCCACATCTAACGCAAGAGGAAGTACGTGCATATTGCAAAGAAAAAGGAATCCAAGTAGAAGCATGGTCCCCACTGATGAATGGAGCTTTATTAGAAGAAGCATCGATTCAGGAGCTGGCGTCAAAATACAGCAAAACACCAGCTCAAATTGTGTTACGTTATGATGTTCAGCATGAGGTAGTAACCATTCCGAAAACAATGACTCCTGCACGTATGTCAGAGAATCTAAATGTTTTTGATTTTGCACTAACTGAAAAAGAAATGTCTCAATTAGATGCATTACATGATGGATTACGTTGCGGTCCTGATCCAGAAAAGTTTAATTTTAAATAAACTGCAAGGAGCTACTTAATAGACGGGTGGCTCCTTTTTAAAGTGAGCACGAATGCTATTTCGTAGAGCGTAAAGTATGGTATCATTTTTAAAAGTGTTTTAACTTATCGACTACACATTGTATAGTTGTATCAAATGCATAGAGCCAGTTACAATGACAATGAGGTGCAAGAAATTGGGGGCGTCACTATGATATTAGTTTTAGATGCAGGAAATTCAAATATCGTTTTAGGGGTCTATGATAAAAACGATCATTTAGCCTTTCATTGGCGTATGGTGACAGATCTTCACAAGACTGAAGATGAATACGCAATGCAAGTTTTAGCTTTCTTTAATCATGCAGGCATCTCATTTGAACAAATAACCGGCATTATTATATCCTCTGTTGTACCACCAATAATGTTTTCGTTAGAAGCGATGTGTCAAAAATATTTCCGTAAAAAACCGCTTGTTGTAGGACCTGGTGTGAAAACTGGTTTGAATATTAAGTATGAGAACCCACGTGAGGTTGGCTCCGATCGCATTGTGAATGCAATTGCGGCTCTTGATGCTTATAAAGCACCAATTATTATTGTTGATTTTGGTACTGCTACAACATTTTGTTACTTAAATGAAAAAGGTGATTACATGGGAGGTGCAATCGCCCCAGGTATTACGATTTCTACGGAGGCCCTTTATACACAAGCGGCTAGGTTACCACGTATTGAAATATTAAGATCTACGCATATTGTAGGAAAAACAACCGTTTCTGCGATGCAGGCCGGAATATTTTATGGTTTTGTTGGACAAGTTGAGGGCATCGTTAATCGCATGAAAGCACAAAGTAAGGAAGAGCCATTCGTGATTGCCACTGGCGGCTTAGCTAATTTAATCGCTGGAGAGACACAGGTAATTGATGTGGTTGATCCGTTTTTAACATTAAAAGGTTTATATAAGCTATATAAACGCAACCAATAGGAAATGAGGGACATTTCATTTATGAAAGACTATTTAGTACGAGGCTTAGGGTTCAACGGACAAGTTCGTGTTTTTGCAGCTTGTACAACAGCGACTGTAGGGGAGGCTCAGCACCGTCATAATACGTGGCCTGTTGTATCGGCAGCCCTTGGTCGATCTATGACTGCTGCTGTAATGATGGGTGCCATGCTGAAAGGTGAAGAAAAAATCACTGTTAAAATTGAGGGCAACGGTCCAATTGGTCCAATGGTTATCGATAGTAATGCTAAAGGTGATGTACGTGGTTTTGTTACAAATCCACACGTCCATTTCGATCTAAACGAGCAGGGTAAGTTGGATGTTCGCGCGGGTGTAGGTACAGAGGGAGCTCTTACGGTTGTTAAAGACCTTGGTTTAAGAGATATGTTTTCTGGACAAACGCCTATTGTCTCAGGTGAAATCGCTGAAGACTTTACTTACTATTTTGCTACATCCGAGCAAGTACCGTCATCGGTTGGGTTAGGTGTTTTAGTAAATCCTGATAATACGATTCTTGCAGCTGGAGGGTTTATTCTTCAATTGATGCCTGGCTGTGATGAAGAGACAATTAATGAAATCGAACAGCACCTTTCAACATTAGAGCCCGTTTCCAAAATGATTGAAAAGGGCTTTACGCCTGAGCAAATTTTAGAAGCGGTATTAGGGGAAGACCATCTACAGATTTTAGATTCCATGCCAGTAGAGTTTAAATGTCAGTGTTCAAAAGAGCGTTTTGGGGCAGCAATCTTAGGTTTAGGAACAGCAGAAATTCGAGAAATGATCGATGAAGATGGCGATGCCGAAGCACAATGTCATTTCTGTTTAGAAACATATCATTTCTCCAAAGAAGAACTAGAAGGTTATATTGATGAGCTCAACGCGTAATCGCCGACCTTCAATCTCTGCAACGCCAAACCAAACGCCTCTATTGCAACGACGTTTAAAAACGAAACCAGCTTTAACAGTTATAGCCGTTTTGTTATTAGGAAATATTTTATGGTTGATTGCTTGGTTAATCCCAAACAAAGGTCAAGAGATTGGCAGCGATGAACAGGTCGCTGCCATTGACGGGGAGGTTATCACTCGTCAGGAGTGGATGATTGCCATGGAAGAACGCTATGGTAAAGAGACACTACAAAATTTAGTAAATGAATCTGTGATGGAGAAGGCAGCTAAGAAATATAAAATTAAAGTTACAGATAAAGAAATTGATTTAGAGCTTGCACTAATGCGCTCTGCCCAGGATAAGTTTGATACGGCAATGCAAAATCTGTCTGCTGAGCAACTGCGACAAAAAATACGCTCACAGCTTATTTTGGATAAAGTACTAACAAAAGATGTAGTAATAAAAGAGGATAGTATTGAAAAATATTATGAAGAAAATCAATCCCTGTATAATACGAAAACAAGCTATCGCACCAATTTCATAGAAGTGGATTCCAAAAAAGCTGCTGAGGAAGCATTAAAAGAGCTAAAAAATAGCTCTGATTTTTCCGTGCTAGCACGAGAAATTTCTTTAGATAGTGCCTCTGCTAGTTTAGGTGGAGATATCGGTTTCCTCACAGAAAAACAGGAAAACGTTGATCCAGCAATTATAAAGGCTGCAAAGGCATTAAAAGCTAAAGAGGTAAGTAAAGCTTTTAAGCTTAATAACGGTCATTATGGAATTGTGCAAGTACAAGAAATCGTAGAAGGACAATCCTTTACATATGAAGATGTGAAAGAGCATATTGAACGTGAGCTTGCGCTAGATCAATTACCACAATCTGTTACTCCAGAAGCATTTTGGTCTGAATTCAAGGCAACTTGGTATTATGGAGAAGAGAAAAAAGATAAATAATAGCTAGCTCCAATGCGTTTAGGAAGAATCTGCAAGAAATCTGCGGGATAGGTGAGCCAAATAATGCTGCAGACGTTTTGCGTCAACAGCTTATTGGCATATTCCCAAAAGTTCGGCGGATTCTTTTCTATGTTTCAATAAATATTCTGAAAATATATGCTTTATTTATTGACAATCGAATGGAAAAATTGATAAAATACAAAATAAGTAAAACCTATAAAAATAGTAGGGATTAGGAGTGGATTAATAAATGAGTAGATTAGCGAACTCAGTAGCTGAATTAGTTGGAAAAACACCAATTGTAAAGTTAAATCATGCAACAGGCGAAAATGAAGGTACGGTTTATGTAAAATTAGAATATTTTAATCCAGGTAGCTCAGTAAAAGATCGTCTAGCCTTGGCGATGATTGAAGCAGCTGAAAAAGACGGTACGTTAAAGCCAGGAGGTACTATTATTGAGCCTACTTCTGGTAATACAGGTATTGGTCTTGCAATGATCGCAGCAGCTAAAGGCTATAAAGCGATTTTAGTAATGCCAGAGACAATGAGCTTAGAGCGCCGAAATTTATTACGTGCATACGGAGCAGAGCTTGTTTTAACACCTGGTCCAGCAGGTATGAAGGGGGCAATTGCTAAAGCGGAAGAATTAGCCGCAGAAAAAGGTTACTTTTTACCACAACAATTCACAAATCCTGCTAATGCTGTTATTCACCGTTTGACAACAGGCCCAGAGATTGTTGAAGCATTTGATGGTTTAACGCTTAATGCATTTGTATCTGGAGTAGGTACAGGAGGTACAATTACGGGTGCAGGTGCCGTATTAAAAGAAAAATTCCCGGAGATTGAAATTATTGCAGTTGAGCCAAAGGATTCACCAGTACTTTCTGGCGGTCAACCAGGACCACATAAGATTCAAGGCATTGGCGCTGGTTTCGTGCCTGAAGTGTTAGATACAGATATCTATTCTTCAGTATTCCCTGTTGAAAATGAGATTGCTTTCGAAGTTGCACGTAAAGTAGCACGTGAAGAAGGAATTTTGTGCGGTATTTCATCAGGTGCAGCAATCTATGCGGCAATTGAAACAGCAAAACGTTTAGGAAAAGGCTCAAATGTCCTTGCAATTGTTCCATCTAATGGTGAACGTTATTTATCAACACCTTTATATCAATTTGAAGACTAATCTATGATTTGCTAACAAAGGCTCCTTTAACGAGGAGCCTTTCATAGTGTTGAAAAACTAAATGGTCAAGTGACTCTTTGTGAATATTTAGTCAAAA
>NZ_DKJS01000027.1:0-32525 GCF_002455205.1 Lysinibacillus sp. UBA6686
CACTTTCTTGACAGAAGACCATATCCGCTCAGATGAGGGAGAAAGTCGCTCAGTCAACAGCATTATCCGCTCGGGTGAAGGAGAAAGTCGCTCAGTCAACAGCACTATCCGCTCAGGCGAGAGAGAAAGTCGCTCAGTCAACAGCATTATCCGCTCGGGTGAGGGAGAAGGTCGCTCAGGTAACGGCAATATCCGCTCAGTCCATGGGCATTATTCATTATTGACTACTTAAAATCTTTCTTCCTGTAAAGCTGTCACAAAGTCGGAAATGGATACAGATGAATAATCTTCTTTTGTTTAATTTTCAGGATGAGAACAGCAACTCAAGCCTATTAGGGTCATCAATAATAGCATTCTTTTCCATTCAAACAGACCTCCTACGTATAAGTTTAATCTGAGGAAATTAGCTTGAAATTGTGGCATAGCAATGTAAATAAGTCACTTCAAAACTGTACAGGTTCAATATGGATTTTGGTGGGAGAAACCTTTATTGGTAGATATATTACTTTACTGGGGATAATGTGAAATATAGTTTTTATTTTCAATATTATTCTATAAAGTTGAATAATTATTAATAATCCCTTTCAATGTCGTATTTTTATGCTATAATCAAACAAACGGACGTATGAAGCTTATTTTATAGCATGAAAGAAGTGTTTGTTTGAGTTTATATGTAGCATATGTATTGGTAGGACTTGCGATTGCCATGCCAGTTGGGGCCATTACCGTGGAAATGACAAAGCAGGGTTTAAAGAATGGCTTTATCCATGGTTGGGCAGTAGGACTTGGTGGCATGACGATTGACATAGTATTAGTATTTGCATTGTATATGGGATTAGCCTCGATTTTAGCAATGCCAATTATTCAAATTCCAATGTGGATAATAGGGGCAGGCTTTTTATTCTTCTTAGGGCTGGATTCAATTAAAAATGCGGACCATGATATTACGCTAGCAGGAGAGAAAGTAACAAAATCGTTTTTTACTTCTTATCGTAATGGACTACTAGTAGCCATTTCGCCTGGAAATCTCGTATTTTGGGTGAATGTTTTCGGTGTGGTTCTAGCCAAATCATATGGTGAAGGTGAATCAACCAGCTTTTTAGTCATTGCAGCAGGTGTTCTGAGTGGTATATTATTGCATGATATTGGCTTAATGGCCATTGTTTCTGTGACTCGAAAAGCGATGAATCGTAAGGTCATTAAGACTCTTACAATGGCAGCAGGTGTCTTATTAATTGGCTTTGCTGGATATTTTATCTATGAATTTATTCAAGCTATAAAGGTCTATATATGAAAAAAAGTGCGATTTACAAGATCGCACTTTTTATTTTTGTTTGTAGACGTTAATTAGTTAAGCGGAAACCTCTGTACGCTCCTTGATGCAAGCGATAATTTCCTCAGCTACTTGGTGTGCTAAGGTAAGCTCAGAAGTAAAGCCTACACAAGAGCAATTCATCTCACCTAAAACATAGCAATCTTCTCCTGCTGCATCAGTATCTAACATAAAATCAGCCGTCCATATTAATGGCAAATCATAACCACCAAGCAGGCTTGTGACAAGAGGTAGCTGTGTTAAGAAGTTTTGTACCAGTTCTTCCCAGTCCTCTGGAGAATCGTAGCGGTACTTGGCACCAGAAAATAATGTTGCGCTAAAGGCATCCTCAGAATCTGCTGGCTTTTTATGTACAACGTGTACGGGTTTATCACGTAACATAAATAAGCGAATTTCCCCCTCTGTAATACGTGGCAGGAAGCGCATATCGATAAGCATGCCATTTGCTCCTGTAATGTACTGCTCGCAAAACATCATAAAATCACTAAGCTTCCAATATTCCACATGATTATCCTTAGCTTCCGTACATTTAATTTGAGCATCAAGTGGTACCTCTGTGACTCCTTCTGCAAGAGGTTCCACCAATTTTACTCGCCAAATTCCTTCTCCTGTTGAACCACGATTTTGCTTTAAAACGCGTTCTGTAATAGCCAGAGAGGTAGGAAATTGGGCTTTAAAGGCTTCAATTGTATAATAGGCAAATGTATCATCAGGCACTAAATTGGTAGAGGACAATTTTGATAAGACATCTTTCGAGCCATAGCCAATCATGGCATCAGGGTGCGGCATGCCGATGACACCAGCATTACATAGGTCTCGTAACATTGCAAAGTATTCTTCCTCATGCTGTAAATTTCCAGGATTAATACGTGATACATAAGCGATTCCATTTTCTTTCACGTAATTAAAAATCTCTTCTTTTCTTGTCACATCAAAGAAAATAACCTCCGCATTCTGACCACGTTGCTTTAATGCATCCACCATTGGCATTGTATCTTTCCTATAGCCATCTGGTCCCTTATCTGAACCACCACGAACCTCAAAAAATATAACTTTTTTATCCATAAAAATACCTCCTTAGTATGATGATAGTTTCAGTATAATAGACTGAAAGGGATAAAAGATATATAAAATATGTAAATTTTATGTATTAATTTAAATTTTATCCCACATAAACAGCCAATAAAGATGCTCTATCATACTTAAGTGAAGCAGTATGCAGCTTGTGTTCCTTAAAATCTATATTTTAGTCACCATTATTTTGTAATGGTTGTTGCTTTTTTGGGAAAACAGTGAGATATAAAATCATACAAAGAATCAGCATTGTTCCGAGCAACTGAAAACCTCCAAAGTTAATTTTGAGCCATAATACGCTTGTCATAACAGCTGTTAAAGGTTCTAAACTTCCAAGTAAGCTTGTTTCTTTCGGCGTTAAATAATGTAGGCTAGCAATATAAAACCAGAAGGCTAGCATTGTTCCAAAAATAACAATAAACAAAAAATACGCAATGGTTGACAATGCCCAATTAGACATGTTAATTTGCCACGGTTGATGAAATAGACTCATCACAATACCACCAATAACCATCGACCACCCTACCACTAGCAATGAATGAAATTGCTGTAAAAGCGGAACAGCATATAGCGTATAAAAAGCTGCAGAGAGACCAGATAAAATGCCCCAAAACACTGCCATACCGGGAACAGAGAGGGTTGAAAAGGAGCCGTTTGTAAGTAATAAAAAAGTACCAACCAACGTCAGTGTGACAGCAATACCATCCTGCCTTGTTAATTGACTATGCTTTGTTATTAGATAATAGCCCATAATAAAAAGTGGAGCTAAGTATTGAAGTAATGTAGCGACAGCTGAGTTACCGATTGAAATCGACATCATATACGTATATTGAACCGCAAGCATGCCTAGTAAACTAAATAATATTTGTCTGAAGGCATTGTGCTTTGTACGAAACATAACAAAAATTGAATTATTCCAATGTGTTATTTTATAAACCCCGATTAATAATAGCCCTGCTATAAGAAGGCGACTGGAAACAAGCCATCCTACTTCGATATTTTCCTGCTGAAAAAGCTTTTGCGCAACAGTCCCGCCAATACCCCAAAAGCTTGCCCCCAGAATGACGAGAATAAAACCAAAAGTACGTTTGTTAAGTTGTGTTTGATTCATTTTGAAACATCTCCTAAACTATCAATATAAAGAAATTATAAGGACTTATAGGTGTAATAAATATCGATTTAATGGTTAAAAATATCAATATATTGAGGTGAATTGAGAAATGGTCTTAACTCATATAAAAATTGCAAAGGATTTACAAGAACTAACCTCACATGGAACGAAGGCATTTCCAGTTGCTTTGTATGAGACGACTATGCGACTAGAAAGCTTAGATTTTTTGCCATTGCATTGGCATAAAGAGATTCAATTCGTTTATGTGAAAGAAGGTCGTATAGAATATCGAGTAGGAGGGGACGTTTTTATACTCGAAGAGGGAGATGGACTATTTATTAATGCTTTAGGGTTGCATGAGGCAAAGCCGTATGAAATAAATCTAGCAAGAATTTACTGTCTCAATGTGGACCCAATGTTGCTAGGAGGACATGAGGGAAGCGTATTTACCGAGAAATATGTAAAACCATACATTACAAGTAATCGCTTACCTTATGTAAGGCTTTCAGATCATTTAGCACAAAAGGTAAAAGAGATTGCAGCCATATTACAAATGCAGAATGATTTTTATGAGTTAAAGGTTTGGAGAGAGCTTGTAGCCATTTGGGAAGCTATGCTAACGCAATCCATGCTGACCGTTGAAATGCTAGAACCTGCGAAAATTGTCCAGCATGAACGTGTGAAGGAAATGCTGGATTATTTACATGTGAATTATGCAGAGAAAATAATATTGGAGAAATTAGCTGCACATGTTTATTTAAGCAGGGAAGAATGCAGTCGTTTGTTTAAAAAAATGGTGGGTATGTCACCATTCAGCTATTTATTACAATATCGTCTTCGTATAAGTTTGCAGTTATTACGAGATAGCGAGCAATCTATCACTACCATTGCATCAACAACAGGATTTAGTACAGTTAGTTATTTTATAGAAAAATTTAAGGATTATACAGGATTTTCTCCATATGTCTATCGCAAAAGATTTTGTAGAAGATAATATATGAAAAATTTTTGACAAAATAGTAGCATAAAAACACCTATTTTTGATGGAGCCATTGACAATTATAGCCACAAATAATAAGGTGATATTAATAATGAAGATAGCTTTACTATTAACTTTGCTTTAATGATTGAATTGAATGAAAATGATAAAAGATGAAGAGTATCTGTATCGTCTTATTCAGGGGATAGAAAAAGCTGTCTTTACAATGAATTGCCGTTTTTATCAAAATACATCAAGAATGATTGACTGAAAATGATTTTAATCGAGCTTGTTGAAAAAAGCTCTGTGACCATTGGACAAATGGCTAATTATATGAATATTACCTCTAGCGCTGTAGGACAATTGATTTGTAAATTAGAGGAGCAGTCTTATATTTTTCGAAGCCTCAATTCTGAAAATCGTCGAGAAATAATTGTCCAACTAGATAAAAATATTTTGGAATATATTGTAATTTTTTTGAATATTATCTAAAGCAAAAACTGAATAAATTGTTGCAGCTAAAGGAGATTATTCAGAAATTTTGTCAAAATGTGTTAGAGGAAGGATTATGAATGAAGAACAGGTAAGTAAAGTAAGGAGTGATAATGTATGATTGCTTTAAAGAAAAAGCAAAATGTATGGCTAGCTTTTTTATTAGTCGTTCTTGCCAGTAATTACACACTTTATAACACGGGTTTAGGTTTATCCATTTTACCAGCAGAATCAAAAGGGGTAGTTATTGGTTCGTTAATTGATTTCGTTATTGTTATGCCGATTTTATTTATGCTTTATAAAGGTAAGTACTCTGTAAAACAAGCCATTCTTTTAGCTGCTGCTGGTTGTATTGTAGCTCGATTTATAATTCCAATCGATCATCTTCAGCCATTTGTAGCCATTACGTGGGCTGGGTTTGTGATTGAAGGTTCAATTATTCTACTAGAAATTTTGCTTATTGTGACATTTGTCCGCTATATGCCTAAAATTCTAGCGGATGTAAGATTAAGTAATCTACCAGATTTGTTCTCCTTTTCAAAAGCAGTTGAAAAACATGCACCAAAGAATTTAATTATCCAAATGTTGTGCGCAGACTTTTTGATGCTTTACTATGCTTTCGCAAGCTGGAAAAGAAAAGAGCGTTCGGGCTTAACCTTGCATAAGAGTTCTAGTTATATCGCCTTCCAGATTATGCTTATTCATGGCATTGTTATTGAAACAATTGGCATCCATTGGTGGCTACATGAAAAGTCTATGGTTCTCTCTATTATTTTGCTTATTTTAAATGTCTACTCCGTTATATTTTTTATAGCGGATATGCAGGCTGTTCGTTTAAATCCTGTGCATGTTACAGCTGATAAGTTATATTTATCATTAGGTTTAATGAAACGAGCAGAAATTCGTTTTGATAATATTGAAGCGCTTATTGAGGATAAACATGCATTAGAAGGAAAATTATCGAAAGATACTATTGATTTTGTGGCACGTGATTTCGATGAGGCGTATCCTCAGTTTATCTTAAAGCTGAAGGAGCCTATTGATGTTACGTTTATGCTAGGCATAAAAAAGAAATATCACAATGTCGCTATTAAAGCAGACCAAAAGCAAGAATTGAAAACAATTCTTGTCCAAGGGATGGGAGTAAATTCATAAGTTCTACAACAATTAATTTTATTTCTAGGCTGTACGATTATAAATCGTTCAGCCTTTTTCGTATATCTTTATACTTAATGCATTTCATTTATGCCGTTCAATTGATATACATCATATTTTTCCTTGTATGGATATATTCTCATGCCATTTTTAAAATTTACATACTATTTAATCAGATTTTAACCTTCATCTTTTATAGTGATTTATGTATAAAAGTAGAGGAGTGTTATTTTTGAAGTTAGTTAAAACAAACATTGTTGATTTACAGGAAGGATTGGTTCTTGGGCAGGATTTATATGTTGAAAATCGTTTATTGATGAAAAAGGGAAGTGTAATAACAGCAAGAATTATAACATTATTGAAAAATCGCCATGTTCACGATGTTTATATTCAGACACGGATTGTAGAAACAGACCTTCAAGCTGAACAGGATGGGCTGTTAGGTGTAAAACTGCACGAGAACACCATTGTAAATAGTGAGACAGAAAATTCTCTTTTTCTACAGGCATTAGGAGAATTGAGCACGGAGATTCGGTATGGTCATGTATTAAAAAATATGGACGATATACTATTTATACGCAATTTATTTCAACGCTATATGGAAAATGGCCATTATCGAAAACTGCTCAATACGTTAAAAGATTATGACACATACACATATATGCATGCTATAGATGTATTTACATTATGTACTCTCTTTGCTAAAAAAGAAGGCATACAAAATTTAGAACATTGTGCGCTTGGATTTTTATTTCATGATATTGGGAAGCTGAAAATACCACTGGCTATTTTAAAAAAAGAGGGAAGACTTTCACCTAGTGAGTTAGAAGTCATGCAGAACCATACACAGTTTGGCTATGATTTATTGTGCGATTTAGGACTTGTATCCATTGCTTATTTAGCTAAGTCACATCATGAGCGAATCGATGGCTCCGGGTATCCAGATGGATTAGAGGAGTCTGATATACCTAGAGAAGTTTTTATATTACAGCTAATCGATATTTACTCAGCTCTTACATTAAATCGACCCTATAAACGCGAGGTCGGAGCTGCAGAAGCAATGGCAATTATTTATAAAGAAAAGCATCTTCTTGATGAAAAGCTTTTGGCCAGATTTGTCGATTTTATTGGTATTTATCCCAAAAATTCAATTGTGTTATTATCAGATGGTTCTCATGCTCTAGTAGATAATGTCAATAATATGTATCCACTCCTTCCAATTGTAAGAAGGCTAGATACAAATACAGTCTTTAGGTTACCATTTGATTTTCAGCTTAAAGTAGTCAAGTTAATTACCTATTACGTGGAAACACCCGAAAAATTATTCCAAAAATTCTCTGAGTATTTAATAAATGGTGAAATAAATTTAATGGAAAAGTACTATCGGCAGTTGATGGATCAGTATACGTTCGCTGAGTGCTTTACTAAGATCTATATCCCAATCTACCAAATTTTTGAGGTAATTGAACAACAACTAGTGATGGAGGATGTCCGCTTAAAGGTTGTGCGTTTAACTTTTAAGGAACTCCTGAATAATATGCTGCTTCAATTACGAAGTGAAACTAGAAAAAATGATGCTATACTTTTTATAGTTGACCAAGATTTACGAACAAATATTTTTATTCAGTTATTAGAAGGACTATTTTATGCAAAAGAAAATAATCCGTTTCTACTAGATATCTCAACTAGTAAGGAGGAGCTTTTGAACATCGC
The DNA here is from genome assembly GCF_002455205.1 of Lysinibacillus sp. UBA6686. Classification (NCBI taxonomy): domain Bacteria; kingdom Bacillati; phylum Bacillota; class Bacilli; order Caryophanales; family Bacillaceae; genus Lysinibacillus; species Lysinibacillus sp. UBA6686. Next base: position 7,858 of record NZ_DKJS01000027.1, read on the forward strand.
AGATTATTGTGAGGCATCTGCAATTTGTGTATTTAGTAATGAATGTCTTGACCTTCATGGAACTACTCGGAAATTAGAGCAGTACCATATCCCCCCAGAGAAGTTAGAGAGCTTTGTCTTCAGCTTTGCTGGAGCTTCACATAAAGAAGTGAATATAAAAGATAAATTACAAAAATATAAAGCGGTTACAAAATTAATCGCTACATAGGGAGGCACATACGGTGAATGATTGCATACTTTTACAAACAAAAGAAGATTGGAATTTGCAAAGAATGTATAGTAATAAATTCAAGAATTTAGTACTAGTAAAAAGTATTCATCATAATTCAGCCGAAAAGAGAGCTAGACTGCAATATGAATTTTCATTGTTTGCGAACGAACAAAATCCGTGGTTGTTAAAGCCAATAGCCATTGATTATATTGACAATCAATATGCAATTATTTATGAAAATTTTAATGGTGTACCCCTACATGAGTTTAGGAATAATCATATTTCTTTGCATCAATTTTTACAAATTGCACTTGAGCTTGTGAATGCCTGTATTAAAATGCAACAAAGTGATTTACTCTATCTTAATTTGAATCCTAGCCAAATATTAATTAATCCCAATTCATTAAAGGTAAAATTACTAAGTTCTGAATTCAGTTTAAAATACGATGCAGAATCTCCCGTCATACTAGAAAATCTTTATGAGCGACTTGAACAACTGCCATATTATGCACCTGAACAAACCGGAAGAGTTAATCTAGAAATTGACCATCGTTCTGATTTATATGCACTCGGTATTATTTTTTACGAAATACTCAGTGGGCAATTACCTTTCCAAAAAAAGGATTCTGTTGAGCTTATCTATGAAATTCTAACAAAAGTGCCGAATTCATTGGTAAATCTTCAACCTTATCCGCATCCTATTATTTGGCATATAATAGAAAAGTTATTAGCAAAAAATCCAGAATTACGCTATCAAAGTGCTGTTGGGCTAAGAGAGGATTTATTGCAAATTCAACATAAACTGTTAATAGATGAACCGCTTCATGACTTCCATTTAGGTGAATTTGACATTCATTTAAATGCAGTGCTTTCTACAAAGTACTATGGTAGAAAGCAACAAATCATGGACCTTTCTTCCATGTTTCATCAGGTGGTAAATGGCGAAAAAAAAATAGTAATGATTTCCGGCAAAGCTGGGTCTGGGAAATCTAAGCTTGTATATACATTGAAGGGAGACATTGCTGCTGCTAAAGGGTATTTTGTAGAAACGAAGTATGAGCAATTACAGCTAGAAAATGACTTTACAGCCGTTGTACAGCCTTTAAGAAATTTATTGAAAATCGTTTATTTAGAAGGTGAAAATTCTGTTCAAGCATTACGCAAACTATTTCATGATGTAAAGTTAATGGTTACAGATCGACTTGTTCATTTACTACCAGAGCTTCGATGGTTTTTTAAAGAAGAAGCAGGTTTTCTGACAGATGTACGTGAAAATGCCAAACAGCTGCATACGTATATATTTAGTTCTTTGCAAAAGATTCTATTAGCCTTTGCCATGCAAAAGAAGCCAATTGTATGGTTAATGGATGATTTACAATGGGCAAATGCTAGTACACTTGAGATGATGACCCAACTATATGAGCAACATCGAGCAGGCTATTTTATGTGGATAACTACTTTTCGGTCAAATGAGGAGGGGGATTTAAAAAAGAATTACAAGTGGTTGAATAACTTCCCATCCAATCAGCATATAGAGATAAATCCTCTTGAGGAAGATGATGTACGGTTATGGCTAGAGGAATCATTACATGCGAAGTCAACTACCATTAAATTAATTTCTACCCAATTATTTCGTTTAACAAAAGGAAATCCGTTATTTGTGAAAGAAGCTTTTCGTTCCTTACAGCAAAGTAATACCATCTATTTCAATACCGAAACAAAAGAGTGGCAATTTAATATTCATAAATACAATCAGTCCTTTTTTAATAATGAATTACTGACTTTTATTGAAAATAGAATGGCAACTCTTGATAAAGACGCTCAGGGAATTTTAAGAATCGTCTCTTGTTTTGGTCAAAGCTTTGAGTTTAGTTCCTTATTAAAGCTAGTTTCCATTTCAGCCCAAGATTTGCTGAAGCTTTTGGGTACACTTGTAGAGCATGGCTTTATTGTACCAATGGATGCCCATTTTAAATGGGCTAGTAAGTTTGAACATGAGGGTATTTTACATACATTTCATATGAAGTTTCAGTTTGTACACGATCGTATTCAGCAGGTAGCCTATCAAGATTTATCTGACGACGAACGGACAAGGCTTCATTATCAAATTGGAAAATTATTAACAAAAAATATCCCGAATATAGTAGATAGCTATCATTTAAGTGAAGTGGTGAAACATTTTAACTATGGTCAGCAATTGTTGAATGCTGATGAAAAACAAAATTTAGCAATATGGAATTATAAGCTTGGTATTGCGGCAAAAAGAATTGGACTGTTTGACAGTGCCATCTCCTTTTTAACAACGAGTATAGAGCTGCTTCCAGACAATCATTGGCAGTCTTTTCGTGAAATGTCTGTAAAAATATATGCTAATTTAGGAGAGTGCGCATATTTAGTTGGACGTTATGATGTATCAGAATTTCATTTAACAGAAGCGTTGCAGCATTCGAACACAGTTTTAGAAAAATTATTAATTTATAATTTAAAAACTTTGCTATACATTGAATCAGACAATCATACGGTAGGAATTGAGGCTGGCATAAAAGGTCTACAAATTACCAATATGAATATTGCAGAGAACCCCTCAAAAATTCAACTTTTAAAGGAGTACTTATTATTAAGAAAAGCTTTGCACAATAAATCTGATACAGATCTTTTAAAGTATCCTCCTATTCAAGATAAAGAAATGGATACGTTAATCCATTTGATTATCAATATGACGGCAAGCACATTTATGCTTAATCCTAATTTAACGGGAATTTTATTAATGAGAGGGTTGCGATTACAGCTTAAATACGGGAACGGAACAAAAAGTGGAGTTGTCTATATTAACTATGCCATGCTTTTAAATGCTGGCTTTAATAATATTCGAGACTCTGCACGCTTTGGAAAAATAGCCATCACCTTTGCTGAGAATGAAAATAATATTTACATCAAGGGCCGTATTTATTTTGTCTATGGCATATTTATTAATCATTGGACAAATCCATATGAGTCCAGTCTTCAATATATTCAGAAGGCTCAGCACAATAGCCAGGAAATCGGCTTGCATCATTTGGTCTCTTCTGCTTCTTGTTTTATCGTGGCCATCCAATTCATTAATGGAACGCCTATTCAGGATTTACAGCAGGAAATTGAGCGCCAACAACAGGAGTTTTCCATGCATGCCAGTGCATTATCGATAGATTTTTTAGCTGAAATGGGGTTATGGATGAATGTGCTTCAAAATCCTAATTCCCCTATTGATTGGGCATACCCCTTTGCTATTTTAGACCAGCCCATTATTAAAATGATGCATTATTCTATTCGATTGAAAATGTCATTTTTATTGGGGGACGATCAGCATGGAAAAGAGTTTATGGAGCTATTAAAGGTGATAGAGAAAGAAATATATACTTTGCCCATCACGCCAATTTATTATTTTTATCGTGCTCTTTGGCAGTTTCATTTTATTCATCAAAAGCTATATTCCTCGAAAACAGAATTTAGAACATATAGGATGGAGATTAGTAAAAGTATTCGTCAATTTAAAAAATGGGCTCAATATGCACCTGAAAACTATGAGCATCTCTATTGTTTATTAATGGCTGAAAATTATCGAATGAAAAAGCAGGGCGAGAATGCCATACTTTATTACGATCGGGCAATTCAGCTTGCACAAATGAATAACTTTCTTCAAGATGCTGCCATTTCTTATGAACGAGCTGCTAATTACTATCATGCTATCAATCATAAAAAAACAGCGAGACATTATATTTTATGTGGTATACAGATAATAAAGGAGTGGGGGGCCAATACGGTTGCTAGCCATTGGGAAAAAGTGTATCATGCCAATCATGTACCAAAAGGCCAACATAGCGGAACAGTATCATTTGATATGATGACTGTTTTCGAAACGACGCAGTCCTTAGCAACAGAAATACGGATGGAGGATTTGCTTCGTAAAATATTATTTGCCTTATTAAAACATGCTGGTGCAGATGTTGGGTATTTTATTCATAGACATCATGAGCAATTACAAGTGTTAGCACAGGCTGAGGCCAATGAAACCAAATTTACGATATTTCATGACCATAAGATTGAAGAATTCAGTGAAACCATGCAATCCATTGTCTATTTTGTGTTACAAAGCGGAGAGCAACTAATTATTCAAAATACACAAGCACAGAGTGTTTATCTTAGTGCTTTCTCAACTGCTAAGTCTATTTTATGTGTACCAATTCATCTTAAAGATGAGATTATAGCCATTTTATATTTGGAAAACACATTAATTACTAATGCCTTTCATCCAACACATGTGAATTTGTTAAAAATGATCTCTGGACAAATAGCCGTATCAATTGAAAATGCAAAAATATATGGTGAATTGGAAAAACGTGTTCTGTCACGGACAAAGGAATTGGATGAAACAAATAGTCATTTGAAAAAGGTCAATGAACGATTAGAGAAAAATGAATTAGAACGGAAAAAATTATTGCATAGTATTTCACATGAACTACGCTCACCCATCACTTCAACGCTAGGTTATATCGAATTAATATTAGACGGGGTTATTAAAGAGGAAACAGAACAAGAAAAATATTTAATGCGAAGTAAGGAAAGATTGCTATCGTTAGATGTTTTAATTCAAGATTTATTTGATTTAGCTAATCTAGAAGCGGGAAGAGCAGAATATACCTTTATAGAAGTAAAGGCCATTAATCTATTTCAACAATTTCGCTTCCGTTTTGAACGAGAGATAAAACAACTGGGCTTAGACTATTATGCCGATTTTTATGGTCATCAGGAGGCTCAGCTGCTAATTGATCGTGCCCGAATCAATCAGGTGATGGAAAATTTAATGACAAATGCCATGAAATATACTTCAAATGGCAGTATTCAATTTTTAATGTATGTGGAGGACACACATTTAATCTGTTCTATTTCAGATAGTGGTATAGGTATCCCACAGAGCGATATTCCCTTTATATTCGATAGTTATTATCGAGCATCCAATGTTGATAAAGTAGATTCACATGGAATTGGCTTAGCCATTTGTAAGCAAATTGTGGAACAACATAATGGGGAAATATATGTGGAAAGCATAGAGGGTGAAGGGTCCATATTTAGCTTTACATTGCCTTTGGTAATAGAAAAAATAAAGTGTTGAGCATTTTTCGCAGCTCAGCACTTTATTTTTTATAAACAAATTGATAGCCGAAGCCCCGAACAGTTTGAATCCACTTAGGCTTAGCTGGAACGTCCTCAATTTTTCGTCGCAGTGTACTAATATGGACAGAAACCGTTTTTGAATCAGTTACACCATCCTGTCCCCAAACATTATCTATCAGTTGGTCTACACTAATTACCTTATTGGCATGTTCGATCAGAAAAAATAGTAGTAGCTTTTCTTTCGTAAAAAGATTTAAACGTTTTCCGTTTTTATAAACATTTTTTTCATCAAAATGAATGACTAAGTTATCAATATGTAATATTGGATTTCTTATGGATGTCGTCTTTCTTTTTAAGTTTGCTTGTATACGAGCGAGTAATTCTTTGGGAATAAACGGCTTTGTTATATAATCATCTGCACCTACTTCAAAGCCTTCTAGTTTATGGTCAATTAAGTGATTAACAGTTACAAAAATAATAATAGCATCCGACACTTCTCGAACCCTTCTCGCTAATTCAAAGCCATTGCCATCAGGTAAATTAACATCCAATAAAATTAAATCAGGCTCTTCTTTGATTACTGCCTTCCAACCTTCGTAAATGGATGATGCCTTAAAAACTAGGTAGTTTGCATTTGCAATTGTAAGAGATAGAACCTCCATAATGTCAATATCATCTTCTACGATTAAGATTTTCTCATTTACCACACCCATGAATCTCCTTTCTCCATCTTCTAATATATCAATTTTTAGATAGAAATGGAAAGAAAACTTCTAGGACATTCGTTATTTTTGACTAGGAAAAATCACATATGAAATACTGATGATGGCATCAATAATTAATACGATGCCCCAAACTTTCATCACCTGAAATAGGGAAGATGTGTCAGACTGAGATCCAATATAAAGTGCCATGATAGACAAAAGTCCAGTGCCAATGAGAAAAGCTACTACATGGCGAATCAGCATCTTTATCTCATGTTTCCCTTTTGCAGATCCTGTAAGCCGTACTTTCTTATCCCCAGTTTTTAAAAACCAACGCTTAAATTGCTCATCTGCCCAACTAATCATAGTTTTACCATAGGCAATTGAAACCCCAATATAAATAGCAGCAATCCCATGTGAGATAGATGCGGGGGTACCTGCTTTTAAATCTATCGCAGTTAGCAATATCAGTAAAGAATCGATACCTAATGTTAAGGAAAACAAGAAGAAACTTAGCTTGGGTTTATTTAAAATATAGCGGGCAACTAACCCAAATAAAATGACAATCCAAAAAGCAATTTCTGCTGCAATAATCCATGCAATCATAAAAAACCTCCAACTAATAAACTAAAAAACATATTCTCAAACAACTTAGAAGAATCCAGCAAATGTAACCACTTTAATCCAGTTGGGCAATTGCAAGAAGTATATCCTCACTGACAGCTTCCCAAAATTGCTGCTGTACAGTACTACAATACGTATATAACTCTTTATTTTGAAGATGATTATAGAGCTCGGCAATTACTTCCTTCTGAAAATGGAGCCGATGATTTAATATTTCTCGATCTTCTTCCAGACAAAAGGATTTATATATATCTATTAGACGCTCTAGCCTTGCTAGTTTTTGTTTCGTAACATCATATTGAGTTTGATGAAAGCGTCCAACAGCTGTGGTCATAGATCGCTTTGAGCGATGCTCCGCATTCAACGTTCGATATTCTTCCAAACGTAACGCCGCACGGTACCAAAATTCGTAACGGCTAGGTAAGTCTCTGAGCTCGTAGGTAAGCAAGGACTTTAAAATACATGCTACTTGTTCATATGTATCTAACAATTTTTCTGATTCTTTAAAAAGGCCAAACATACAGCCACCCCCGTTTAGTTTAATACAACACAAAAGTAGTGAAATCCTCTAAATTTTTAATAGTATTCAAAAATAATTAAACATTTTTTTAGCAACCGTACGGGTAACGCTAGATTTTGCTATATAAAGGTAAGGTTTTAGTGTTTCTTTGCTATTGTGAAACTTCTGTTTTTGGAAGAAATTATTGAAATAGCATTTACAAAATAAAAACTTATGTGTTAACTTAAGATGTATCTTTGGTTAACTAAAAAGGGGGAGGTTAACGATGCAACATTTTTGGATTGTTGGGACAGATACTGATGTCGGTAAAACGGCTGTCACCACATTGCTGATGCGACAATTTCAGCGACAGAATCTTCGCGTCACGCCTTTTAAGCCTGTACAAACTGGTGAAGTACATGAAAATGATCATTCCTATTACTACGATACAACAGTATATGAAAAGTATTCATTACAGGTGCTAAGGACAGAAAGTTTGAATGGGTATTCGTTTAAAGAGGCAGCTTCACCACATTTTGCTGCACAACTGGAGGTACAGCAAATTAATGTGCATTATTTACTACAGCAAATACAGGTGCTACAGCAATCAAACGATATGGTAATTTGTGAGGGAGCTGGTGGACTTTTTGTGCCTTTAGATTTACAAAGAAAAATAACGCTTCTTGATGTTATCGTTCAAAGTAAGCTTCCAGTTGTTCTTGTTACTCGAACAACACTAGGAACAATTAACCACACATTACTAACGATTGAGGCTTTGCATGCGCGTAATATTGATATCCTGGGCATTGTATTTAATGGAAATTCAGGGAGTTTGATAGAACAAGATACTATGAAAACCATATTACAGTTTCATGATTTGCCTTATGCAATTATCCCGCAACTCCAAGAGATTGGGCAGCTTGTTGATTATTCCATTTCTCACACTTCATTGTTTGAAAGGTTGGTCAATAATGAAACAAGTGTTAACTGATTTGCAGGCAAGAGATTTAAGGCATGTTTGGCATCCTTGTTCACAAATGAAGGATTATGAGCAATTTCCACCAATCGTCATTAAAAAAGGACAAGGTGTATGGCTCTATGATGAAAATAATCATCGCTATTTAGATGCTGTCTCCTCCTGGTGGGTTAATTTATTTGGGCATGCTAATCCTCGAATAAGTCAAGTATTAAGTGATCAGGCATTTACATTAGAGCATACAATCTTTGCTAATTTTACACATGAGCCAGCGATTAAAGTAGCTGAAAAATTAGTAGCTTTAACGCCAGAGGGTCTGAATAAAGTATTTTTTGCAGACAATGGCTCATCCGCGATAGAGGTTGCATTAAAAATGAGCTTTCAATATCATATGCAAACGGGAAAAACGGCAAAAAAACGCTTTTTGGCTTTAACAGATGCCTACCATGGTGAGACACTTGGCGCTTTATCTGTTGGTGGAGTAGGGCTTTATAACAAAGTATACCAACCCTTGTTATTAGATACCTTACGTGCACAAGGGCCAGATTGCTTTAGATGTCCTTTTCAAGATAAGCCAGAAAGCTGTCATGCTCAATGTATTCAGTATGTTGAAGAAGAGCTTCATGCGCATCATGAAGAAATGACAGCTGTGATTATTGAGCCACTTATTCAAGCANNATGTATCCGCCAATCTATTTAAAGCGATTGTGGGAGCTTTGTACAGCATACGATGTTCACTTAATTGCTGATGAAATTGCCGTAGGATTTGGACGAACAGGAACCGTATTTGCCTGTGAGCAAGCGGAGATTTCGCCAGATTTTATGTGCTTGTCAAAGGGTTTAACAGGTGGCTATTTACCACTATCCGCAGTATTAACCACTGATGCTATTTACAATGCCTTTTACGATGATTACGGAACAATGAAAGCATTTTTACATTCTCACAGCTATTCAGGAAATCCGCTTGCATGTCGTGTAGCACTTGAGGTATTGACAATGTTTGAAGAGGAACAGGTTATCGATATGATTCAAAATAAGGGAGAACGGATGCGAGCGTTAGCATTGGAGGCATTTGACCAATTACCCTATGTTGGAGAGTATCGACAGATAGGGTTAGTGGGTGCGATTGAGCTAGTCGCCAATTATCGGACAAAGGAGCCATTCCCAAATGAGGCACGTATTGGCTATCAAATTTATCAACGTGCTTTAGCAAAGGGCTTACTGATTCGCCCACTTGGCAATATATTATATTTTATGCCGCCTTACATTATTTCTGATGAAGAAATGAGATTTATGATTCATACAACAAAAGAAACGATTGTACAATTTTTTGAGGAGTGGGAGGGCATAAATTGTTTAAACGACAAACAACACTATCCCTCGTCATGATTGCGATGTTTGCAGCTTTAACGGCAATTGGTGCATTTATTAAGATACCGTTACCAGTAGTGCCCTTTACACTACAAATTATCTTTGTTTTTTTAGCTGGAAGCTTACTTGGTAGTCGTAATGGATTTCAAAGTCAGCTCGTTTACATAGGAGTCGGTTTAGTTGGATTACCTGTTTTTACACAGGGGGGAGGCATTACCTATGTATTGCAGCCAACATTTGGCTACCTCATCGGCTTTGCACTAGCAGCATTCATCATAGGATTCATCATTGAAAGAATAGATTCACCAACGAAAAAACATTTTATTGGTGCAAATATTGTGGGGCTTATTATTATTTATGCGATTGCGGTACCTTACTTATATTTATCAATGAATTTCTGGCTCCATATGCAAACGAGCTGGTCTCATATATTTGTAGTTGGTTTTTTAAATAGTATTGTTGCAGATTTTTGCTTAGCTTTAGCGTCTGCACTGTTAGCTGAACGCTTATATAAGGTATTTCAGTCAGTAAGAACAGTGAAAATCATGCAAGTAGAAAGGGAGAATGTTTAGTGAATTGGTTACAGTTAGCAGAGGATGTAATTGCAGGTAAGGTGATTAGTAATGATGAAGCACTTGCCATTTTAAATAGTGATGATGATGAACTATTAAAGGTAATGGATGGTGCATTTGCCATTCGTAAGCATTATTATGGAAAAAAAGTAAAATTGAATATGATTATGAACGCGAAAAGTGGCTATTGTCCAGAGGATTGTGGCTATTGTTCCCAATCATCTAAATCATCTGCACCGATTGAAAAATATCCATTTATTACGAAGGAAGAAATTTTAGAGGGTGCAAAACGAGCATTTGACAATAAAATTGGCACCTATTGCATTGTGGCAAGTGGACGTGGGCCAACGCGGAAGGATGTCAATGTTGTCAGTGAAGCAGTCACTGAAATTAAAGAGAAGTATGGCTTAAAAGTATGTGCCTGTCTTGGCTTATTAAAAGAAGAACAGGCACAGCAATTAAAAGAGGCGGGGGTAGATCGTTACAATCATAATTTAAATACATCAGAGCGTCATCACTCATACATTACTACATCGCATACCTATGAGGATCGTGTGAATACGGTAGAAATTGCAAAAAAGCATGGAATTTCGCCTTGCTCAGGAGCAATCATTGGAATGAAGGAAACAAAAGAGGATGTCGTCAACATTGCGCGTGCCCTACATCAATTAGATGCTGATTCGATCCCAGTCAATTTTTTAAATGCTATAGACGGCACAAAGCTGGAAGGGACAAAGGAATTAAATCCACGATATTGTTTAAAGGTTTTAGCATTGTTCCGTTATATAAATCCAACAAAGGAAATTCGTATTTCTGGTGGTCGTGAAGTCAATCTTGGGTCCCTTCAGCCACTGGGAATGTATGCGGCAAATAGCATTTTTGTAGGAGATTATTTAACAACATTAGGCCAAGAGGCAAATAGCGATTATCGTATGCTTGAGGATTTAGGCTTTGAAATTGAATTAACAAAAAAGCAGGAAGAAGTATTTTGCTAAGTACATGCTTATGAAATAAAATCTACTACTACAATTTAATGGGCATGTATGTGATAAACCGTATGGTCATCGTGGGACGGTGCTAAAAACTAAAACGGAACTTTTATGCTCAAAAGTTCCATTCAAAAAGAATTTCTGATTGCCTTACAATAATAGTTTTTAGCACCTTTTCCACCAAAGCTCTTTTTTCTATAAAATCCATTGTGTTAAAATTTATTAAACATTTTTGTATATCGCTTATTTCAATATTTGAAGCTTTCTTGGTAATTAAATCATCCTTCTCTTTTTTACGTTGCTCTAAAAGGATTTACAACGCTAAGTGAAAAGTCTTCTAAAACGACGCTTTGGTAACTATTTTAAATTCAAATATTCCCCTTTTTTGTCGATAAAATCACAAAGATAAAAAAGGTGGTTAGAAAATGATAGGGAAAGTGGGACAAACACAAAGTAATTTTTTTGAAAATACACATCATAGAAATACGACAAAAAATACAGCATCGCCAACTACTAAAACAGACGAATTTATTCGTTCTTCAGGTAAAGGGGATTTGTGGGGCTATTCGATGAAGGAAGTAAAAAGTCCTTTAGTAAGGAGCTATTCAGCATTTAGTTCCATTTCCGCACCAGATTGGAGTAGGATTCCTACAAAAGGCGGGCGAACGTTATCAAATGAAGAGATGCTCGAACAAATCAAAAGCGTAGCACAGCGTGAAGCCATGATGAGGTATTCAAACAACTATGAACAATCTGATCGTATAGAGCGAATGAAAGACTATTTATCTATACAATATATTTCTGATGTTTCACCAGACCGAAAAGCCTTGTACAAACAAGCAGAAAAAGAGCTGCAAAAAGCAAAAGAAGAACAACCGACATATCCAATAAACTTAACACTCGTCGATATATTGTCTGGTTTGGATGAGGTCAAAGGTTTTAATAGCAAACACGGAAATATTACAACTGCTTATACGACAGGTTATGGAGAAGAATATGAACTGAATATTGGCGGTCAGCGTGTGATGGGCACTTCAAGAGGCATTTGGAGGTATTATCCAACCCCTCTAGAAGAAATGAAGAGGGAGGAATTTTGCAAAATATATAATATGGAAATGGAGCATTCAAAAAAAATATTAGAAAAGCAATAATAAGATATATATAGTTCAAGAATCAAATAGACCAGGCGCTCATAAAAATGTGAACTGCACCCCGTCAAGTAGACAATGGAAATAATAAAAAATGTATTAAGTGGCTTGATTCCTGAATTCTAAAGGGCTCAAGCCGTTTAATCTTTTCTGGTAGCCATAGTGATTATAGAAATGAATATAGTCATCTATCGCTACTTTTAACTCTTCATATGAATCGTACTTATGTAGATAATACTTCTCACATTTCAATGTGCCCCAAAATGCTTCAATCGGTCCGTTATCAATACATCGACCTACACATGACATACTTTGTACCAGTTTTCCTTTATCGATGATTCGCTTAAATCTGTGTAGATTGAAAGCCTCGCTCGCTATGAATTAATGGCTGCTCACCTTCTTTTAATGAACGAATCGCTAATTTTATCTTGTTAAATTTTTAGGCTGCTCTTTAGCTGCTATTGCTTGATATGATAGTGATATGTTGCTTCTGGAATATCGACTTGTTTTAATGATGTCTTTTAATCGGAACCCTTCTTCTTTGAGTTCAAAGGCGATTGCTGCTTGTGCTTTTCGAGGAAGGCATCCAGGTTCTCTCGAAAAGCCTTCAACTTTTTTAAATACGCTATCTCTAGACGAAGTAGTTCATTTTCACGTTCTAACTGCTCCTCACGAGACATTATTTTTTCTGCTTTTGTCACTGTAGCTTTTGGTTTTTTAGACATAGAGGGCCTTCCTTTCGCATGTTTCAGGCTTTCTACTCCTTCTTTTAATAAAACTTACTGTTCCAAGTTACGATTAAGCTAGGATCATTCATGTTAAATCGTATTGCTGTATCTTGGTAAGAAGCACCTGTTTGTTTCTTAAATCATTTCATTTGAATTGAACAGGATATTTTTCATGCTTTGTTTTCCGTTGTAAACCTTCTTCTCCAAAAGCTTTATAAGCCCTAACCCAATGTTTGATTGGGGTTGGAGATGGAATACCGTATTTTTGCGCTAATAATAAGTATTTCAAATTCCCTTTTAAATACTCTTGAACAATCTTTAATTTAAAACCTTGGCTATTACGCCATACAAAAACACCCCAAAAGTTAGATTTATTACTCTAACTTTTGGGGTGCAGCACCGTGATGGGTGATCTTTTTTCTTCCATTTTTATAACTTGTCATGGAAAAGGCGTTTATACGGTTTTTCTTTATAAGACGAAATAGCAGTAGGAATTGATGGATAGAGGATGAAACGTATGGTGCTTTCGCACATTGAAGTTCCACTTTATGCCTAAAAAACATGGCTTTTCACAAAATGTTCAATGAAAGCGTTTTGAAATTGAACAGTTTGTGAAGGGCTTCACATAAGGCTTTATTTTTACAAAAATCAGCGTAAAATAAGAATCAGGTAAGGCAATGATAAAAATAGTTTACAGGAAGTATCACATTGTTCGGTGATTGTTAAATACAAAAAAACAAGTTTGAAGGGAGAATTTTTTATGTGGGTCATTACAGTATTTGATAAAAAAGATGTTCGAATTTTTGAATACACAAACAAAAGTGAGGCTACACAAGCATTGGCTAAATTCAAAAAAAATGCCGTTTTAACATATACAAAATAAATTTGAGAGGGCAACCCTTTTCGACGCTATAGCGTACGAGAAGGGTTGTTTTTTGCTACGATTGAACAAGAATTGAAATCGCACTATAGACCAATAAAAGAGCCATAATGATATTAAAAGGTTGCCGATATTGATGAAGCATTTTTTGGAAAGCTGAACCAAACAGAGCCCAGCTACTTGTACTGAGGATGCCAACGATTCCTAAAAATACAGCGAAAAGAAAAAAGCTAAAATAGGAAGAATAATAAGGGAGGATATAGGTTGCTACTACAGTAATGCCAAACAATATCCCTTTAGGATTTATAAACTGTAATAAAATACCTACTAAAAATAAATGACTGTTGTTGCCGCTTTCTTTTTCAAGATCATTAGCTTTGCTTGTTACTATTTTAAAGGCTAAATACAACATATAGCCAACCCCAAATAGGGTCAAGGGTAACTTTATAAAAGGCATAATATTTGTCAGGGCAATATTAAAAAAGCTACATAAACCAATCAGCATAAAAAAGCCCGCACCGACTCCGAGAGAAAAGGGAATCGTTTTTGTAAAACCTAGTTTATTGGCAAATAGCATGGCCATAAAGTTATTAGGACCTGGGGTAAAACTTGTAATGACAACGAAAGTTAAAAAAGAAAATAATGGCACTGTAGTCCCTCCTTTTTGATAGTATGTTATAATGTTCAAAATAAACAATATAACGTTCGTGCTTTTTATTATATAAAATGTACGTTATATTGTACATGCTAAAGGGGTGATTAAAGATAGAAGAAATTCATCTTGTGTTTGCAAAAAATTTAAAAGCTATTCGAGAGAAGGAAAAGCTAAGCCTAGAGAAAGTTTCACAGCTTTGTGGAGTAAGTAAGACGATGATAGGGCAAATTGAACGAGGGGAATCGAGCCCAACGCTCACAACCATTTGGAAGATTGCAAATGGTCTAAAGGTATCATTTACGACACTTATTAATCAACCACAACCTGAAGCAGAGGTAATTTTACTAGAGGATGTACAAGTATTAAAGGGGGATAAAGGAAGGTATAGGGTATATCCTTATTTTCCTTTTCAGGAGAAGAGCCGCTTTGAAATTTATACTGTGGAGATTGACCAGCAGGGAAAGTTAATTGCCGAGGCACATCGAGATGGGACAGAAGAATTTATCACGGTTTTTGATGGGGAACTAGCATTGACGATCAATGACAAGCAATACACCTTAAAAACTGGTGACTCTATTCGATTTAAAGCAGATCTGCCACACTCCTATTTTAATCCGAGTCAGTCCTTAACACGATTAAGTATGACAATCTATTATCCTATATAAACAAACCGTATGAGCGAATCTAAAAAGCTCATACGGTTGCTTTGTTGTAGATTATAAAATGCTGCCTAATCGTTTAATGCCTTCACGAATAATTTCAGGGGTTGCATTTGTATAATTAAGACGCATTGTACTTACTCCCGTTTTTGCTGTATAGAATGGGTCGCCAGGGACAAATGCTACTTTTTGCTCCATTGCTTTGTGGAAGACATCAAGAGCTGATGCACCATTGTTCATCGTAGCCCAAATAAACATTCCACCCTCAGGTCTTGTATACTCCACATGTGCAGGGAAGAACTCTTGCATCGCATCTAGCATTGCTTCAGCTTGATTTTTATATAATGTTATAATTTTCTGAACATGCTCAGTATAATCATTGTTTGCTAGATAGTCATAAATTACATATTGAGCAAAAATATTTGTGTGTAGATCAGTTGCTTGCTTTGCTGTTTCAATATGTTGCATGAGCTCTTTATTCTTTGTAATGATAAAGCCTAGACGCATTCCTGGTGTAATCGTTTTAGAGAAAGAACCAAGTAAAATGCTGTTCTCTAATTTGCCTGCACCGATGTATGGCAGTGGCTCGCCCTGAAAACGCAATTCTCCATATGGATCATCCTCAATTAACGCCACATCATATTTTGAGATGATGTCGCAAATCTGCTGACGTTTTTCTTTAGAATACGTTAGCCCTGTTGGATTTTGGAAATTTGGAACTGTATAAATAAATTTTACATTTGGCTGTTGTAGGGCTTTCTCTAATTCTTCTAAATTAAGACCATCATTTTCGAGAGTTACACCATAAAATGTTGGCTCACTTAAAGTAAAGGCTTGTATGGCTCCTAAATAACCAGGCTCTTCAATAACGATGCCGTCTCCTTTGTTGATCAATACCTTTCCAATTAATTCTAGAGCTTGCTGTGAACCTGTAGTAATAAAGACATCATCAGCGTGAACATCTAATCCATGTAGTCGTTGGTATTTTGCAGCAATGTACTCACGTAATGGTGCGTATCCCTGAGTAGAAGAATATTGGAATAATCGACTACCATTTTCTGTGATGGCATGGTCGACAGATGCTCTTAACGCATCGATCGGGAAAGAGATTGGGTTAGGAAGCCCCCCTGCAAAGGAAATAACGTCCTCTGCGTCTGTAACTTTCAAGATGTTGCGGATGAATGAAGAAGGTGTTTTTAAGATTTTTTCTGAATATTGCATAATTAATCGTTCCTTTTTTCTGATTTTTTAAAAATTATAGCATTGAAATCATATGCATACAATATTATCATTGTATGCAAGACAATTAAAATATTGTATGCAAAAGTGACGAGAAAAGGAGCATAGAGAATGCCAGTAAATTCATTTGAAGAGTATCCAATGAGCTGGAGACCAAATATCAGCAATATTTCGGCTCCATTATATATAGCCATAGCTGAACAGCTTGAACAAGATATAAAGGACGGGAAGCTCTTGCCTGGGACAAAGCTACCCCCGCAACGGGAATTAGCTGACTTTTTAGATGTTAATTTAAGTACAATCACAAGAGCTTTTAAACTTTGTGGTCAAAAGGGGCTCATCTATGCTTCGATTGGAAGTGGAACATTTGTGTCCTCCGATGCCGCAACCAATAAAATTTTATTACCCACTAGTCATTCCCCACATATGATTGAAATGGGCTCTGTTCTGCCAGATAACTATGTAAATGAAGACATTACTCGTTATATGAAAAAGATGATGAGTGATTCTAATTTTAATAACCTTTTTCAATATGGACGTCTTGAAGGAAATGTGTGGCAAAATGAGGCAGCATTAAAGCTTTTAGAAAAAGTCAATTTCCAAACGGATCAGCCTATTTTGCTTGGGGCTGGAGGACAAAATGCGATTGTCGCAACATTAGCTGCATTGTTCCAAGCAGGAGATAGAATTGGCACAGACCCTATCACCTATGCTGGGATAAAAACAGCTGCCAATATGTTAGGCATCCAACTAGTAGCAATACAGCAAAGGGATGGTGAAATAACCAGAGAGGGGCTATTATATGCCTGTAAAAATGAGCATATCAAAGGTTTATATGTAATTCCAGATTTTCACAACCCAACTACTCACACAATGTCTTTAGAAACAAGGAGAATGATTGCAGAAGTAGCAAGGGATACAGGTTTAATTATTATTGAGGATGCCATCTATAGCTTTTTAAAGGAGCAGCCTCTTGCACCGATAGCTTCCTATGCACCAGAAAAAGTTATTTATATTGCTAGCTTGTCTAAAACCATATCACCTGGATTACGATTATCGTATATCGTTACACCTTCAGCACTGCGAAAAAGAATAATGGAGACGCTTTATAATATCAATATTTCCATATCACCAATGATGCTTGAGCTTGCCACAAGATTGATTCATGATGGTGTAGCAGAAACGATTTTAGAAAAACACAAGTTGTATGCAAAGCAACAAAATGCATTGGTTAATCAATACCTAGGTAATTACAATATTTTAGGGGGTGAAGCATGTATTTTCAGATGGCTTATACTTCCTGATAAATTTACAGGTGTACAGTTTGAATTGCTTGCAGCAAAGGCTGGTGTACAGGTGTATGCTGCAGAGCGTTTTGCAGTGGGAAATGCGAAACCGATCAACGCAGTTCGACTAGCCATTACTGCACCGGAGAATCAGCTTGAACAGGCACTCGTTATTTTGAAGGATTTACTTGAAAGCAATGGAGATTATACATTTGTTGATTAAAGGAAAGAAGGCTTATAATAGGGCTATGTAAGGAAAAGTGGTGATAGGATGACGCATAAAGGGCGTATTATTTTTCATGTAGATATGAATAGTTTTTATGCTTCAGTTGAACAGGCACATAACCCAAGCTTAAAGGGTAAACCTATAGCGATTGCTGGGAACCCAAAAGAACGCCGCGGTATTCTTGTCACCTGCTCGTATGAGGCAAGGGCTCTCGGGATTTACACAACAATGACAGTTCATGAGGCATTGAGAAAATATCCCGAATTATTGTTATTACCACCAGATTTTCAAAAGTATCGTGAAGCATCCAAGCAGATGTTTACCATACTACGTAGCTATACCGATTTAGTGGAGCCTGTTTCTATTGATGAGGGGTATATGGATGTAACTGAATTAAGCAAGGAGCGACATGCACTTAATATTGCCCAGGAAATACAAGATCAAATACATGCAGAGCTTGATTTACCATGCTCTATTGGTATTGCACCAAATAAATTTTTGGCAAAAACAGCCTCTGATATGAAAAAACCAATGGGCATTACTGTATTACGAATTCGAGATATTGAGCAAATTCTTTGGCCTCTTGAGGTTGTTACTATGCATGGCATTGGGACTAGTACAGCCAAAAAATTAAATGCACACAGTATTTTTACAATTGGCGATTTAGCTAAGGCTGAGGAATATACGATAAAGCAAATTTTAGGAAAGAATGGTGTACGTCTCCGTGCTAGGGCGAATGGGGAGGATTCAAGAATGGTAGATCCAGATGCCATTTTTGATACAAAAAGTGTCGGCAACTCCACAACCTTACCAGAGGATGTAGTAGACATTCGGATTCTACATAAAACAATTGATGGACTTTGTCAAAAGGTTGCAGAACGATTAGATGCCAAACGTCTGGCGGGTTCAACAGTAAGTATACAAATCCGTGATGCAGATTGGCATAATCATACACGTTCAAAAACGGTATCCAATGCTATTTATCGCTTTGAAGAAATTTACCAAGTTGCCTGTGAACTCTTTGATAAGCATTGGGACGAGGCACCTGTTAGATTATTAGGAGTGACAGTGTCAAATGTTGTGGATCGTAAGGATTTTTCACAGCAGCTTTCTATTTTCAATTTTGAAGAGCATATCAAGGACGAACCTATAATAAAAATTGTTGATGAAATCGAAGCACGCTTTGGGAAGGGCATTATTAAGCGAGGGGTTGATATGGGCAAACGCTCAAGCTATCAATCACAAACAAGCTTTAGTAAAGATTTTTTAGATGATCATGAGTAGTATTGGGGGATTGGGTTATGGATTATCAAGAATATGGTAGGGAACATACCACTTTTATGATGTTTATTCATGGTGGTGGTGTTGGGGGATGGATGTGGGATAAACAAATCCAACATTTTTCCAACGTTCACTGTGTTGTGCCAGAATTAATAGGTGATGATATGCATTTTTCAATTGAAGAATGTGCCAGGAAACTTCTAAAAATAATAGAAGAAAAAGCACAAGGTAAACATGTCACAGTGGTTGGCTTTTCTTTAGGTGCACAAATTATTGTAAAAATGCTAAGTTTAAATGCTCAATTGATAAATAATGCGATTATTAACAGTGCTTTAGTTATACCTTCTCCAATTACAAAAAAGCTGATAGGACCATTCATTACATTATCTTTTCCTCTCATAAAAAATAAATCATTCGCAAAGCTACAAGCTAAAGCATTGTATATAAATCAAGAATATTTTCAGCAGTATTATCAAGATAGTTTAAAAATAAAAATAGAAACACTTACGAATATTCTGCAAGAAAATATGTCCTTTGCAATCCCTGACAACTTTTCTCAAGTTAGCTGCCAAATTTTGGTGACCGTTGGTGAAAGGGAAAAGGGAATCATGAAAAAATCTGCTAGACTGCTAGTAAATCGTAATCCCAATTGTAAGGGTGTTGTGCTATCTAATATTGGCCATGGTGTATCTTTCGCAAATCANNAACATTCTTTAATCATTTTGTTGAATATTGGATGAAAGAGGGGCGCTTACCAGAAGGAAAAATTATTCATTAAAAAAGAACCTACATAACTTTTAAAGCTAGTAGATTCAGTAAAGTTTTCATTATTTAAAATAGTGAGGGTATAAATCCTTATGCGCTTCTACCCAGTGCTTCATTTCAATGACCATCTCCTCATAGCTAGGGACAACAAATGAAAAATCGTTTCGAGTATTAATAAGCGTTTTATCGACGTTCAGAAGTTGACATGCATGGATGCTTGCCTGATTGTCCTTAAAGTGTTTATTGAATAGCTGCAAAAGATTGTACTTTGAAATACTCTGATTGTTAACAAGGTGATAGATGCCTGTTATTCCTTCAGATGGTGCATGCTCTATCGCCTTTGCTAGCGTAAGAGTAGTAACTCCCGTCCAAATTGCGCCAGTATAGCCGTTCATCATGTTTTGTTGTTTCATAAACCAGTTGAAGAGGCCAATACCGTCCACCTTCATATCGGGTCCAATAATAGAATTACGCAATGTTAAGTGTTTTGAATCTTCGATTTCTCCTAATCCCTTTGTACGATCATAAAAGGTTTCCCCATCACGCAGGCTATTTTCCTGATAGGGAGACGCTTTTCCTGAGAATACGCAATCCGTGCTTAGATGAATAAGCTTCGTTTGACGTTTTTCCAATAAGGAAACAATGGCATGTGGTAAATAGCTATTGACATAGATGCTTTCCTTCTGATTCATCTCACAGGCATTATTAAGCATACCAATACAATTGACGACAACATCATAGGCACCATCTAGTAAAAGTGAACGTAAAAAAATAGGATCTGTTATATCCCCGGTTCTATTTCTTCCATATGAAAAGGCAGTTCTAGAATAGGTTGTCACATCATGCCCTTGCTCACACAAATAGATGGAAATGATGTGACCTGCCATTCCAGTAGCACCAAGCACTAAATATTTCAAGGCTTTCCTCCCGTCCAATGTTGTAGTTCTTCTTGCAGAAGAGGGAGCTTAAGTAATTTTTCTTTTATTTCAGCTACTGTCAGTATTTTTGTATTATTAGAGTTATACTCATCTGATAATGTTATTTTCGGCGAGCCTTCTTCTAAATACTTTTCATAATTTAAATCGCGATTATCGGCAGGGATTCTATAAAAATTGCCCATATCAATGGCTTTTGCGGCCTCTTCCTTTGTTAATAACACCTCATACAGCTTTTCTCCATGCCGTGTTCCAATTGTTTGTATGCTATTCGGAGCTTGGAAAATTTCTAGTAACGCTTGAGCTAAATCCTCGATATAGGCTGCTGGAGATTTTTGTACCATAATATCTCCGTTCTCAGCATGATGGTAAGCGTATAAAACTAATTCTACTGCTTCATCAAGGGTCATCATAAAGCGCGTCATTTTTGGGTCTGTAATGGTTAAAGGCTTTCCAGATTTAATTTGTTCGATAAATAAAGGAATGACAGAGCCTCGTGAAGCCATGACATTCCCATATCGTGTACCGCAGATCAATGTTTGATCTTGATGAACCATTCTTGATTTAGCAATTAAGGTTTTTTCCATCATTGCCTTGGAAATGCCCATCGCATTAACAGGATAGGCAGCTTTATCCGTAGATAAGCAAATAATTTTTTGTACACCAGCTTGAATAGCAGCGGTTAATACATTATCTGTTCCTAGAATATTTGTTTTCACAGCCTCTAAAGGAAAGAATTCGCAGGAAGGAACTTGCTTAAGAGCAGCAGCATGAAAAACATAATCGACATTATACATCGCATTATGGATGCTTTGAATATCTCGGACATCCCCAATAAAAAATTTTAGGTTAGGATGCTGATAGAGCTTACGCATATCATCTTGTTTTTTCTCATCTCTAGAGAAAATACGAATTTCTTGAATGTCGGTATTTAAAAACTTTTTTAATACAGCATTGCCAAAAGAGCCAGTGCCCCCAGTGATTAACAGAGTTTTATCTTTAAACATTGTTTTGACTGTCACACCTCCTCAATCAATTTTGAAAATGCTGTTATTTTAAGCCTCTTCGGTGTAAATCATATTCAGAATTTTCTCTCGGAAAGTTATACCAATAGGCTAATTCATTTGTATATTTGCTTGTGGGGTTTTTATCCATTAAAGCACAGTTAAAATCCCAATCCCCAGCAATATCTTTTCTTATAGTAAATTTCGCATCTCCTATTAAACTTCTTCGAATAATTTTAAATTGCCCAGGTAATGTATAACGATTGGAGTCATCTTTTATAAATGCATAACCAGCCTTTGTTAGCATGTTGTAATAATAAATATCATATTGACCATCTACCTGTGCTAACACATTGCTTATAGCTGGCAAATAATGATCATCACTATCGATGATGGCAATATAATCGCCTGTAGCCTCTTCAATACAGCGGTTGTAAGCTACACTCGCTCCTAGATTACGTGGATGGGCAATAATTTTTAAAGCAGGACAGCCTTTTTGATAGTCTTTTAATAGTGCTAATGTATGATCTGTAGAGCCGTCATCACAAACGATAATTTCATAGGCATATTCTTTTGGAATACTGTCAAGCATTGTTACAATCCACTCCGCGCTATTATAGGCAGGGGATAAGAAGCTAATTTTCATGGAAACCCTCAATTCTTTTGGATTTGTACTTTGCTGGCTTGTTGCAAGGATGCTATTGTAAAGGATTCTTTATTACAATATGCACTGTAAAGAGTTACTTCATAGGCAATTGCTTACATTAATAAGAGAGAGAATACAAAAATGAGTTGCCTATTTGCTAGAGGCGCTGTTATTCATTTTCCTGAGCCTACTAATCTGTTCACATTCATAATGACTAGTTCATAAAGTAGGGGGAGCACGCCATTTAAGGGGGATAGTATGTCGAAGAAAATTGCTTTTATTTGTAGCGTGGAATCCTACAAGCTTTCTGATGCACATATTTTCAAAGATCTTTGTCTTGTTCCAATTTTATTAGGGGAATACCTAGGCTATGATGTTACCATTTTAACGACTGAAATAAATGAAGCCTTGTTGAAAGAGACCTTTCCAGCTGTAACCTTTCAGCACATTCCTTTTGAAGATGATTATGTGGCAAATATGAATAACTATTTAAAGGAGCATGCCGAGGAAATTGATATTGTTTTTGCTATAGGTCCGTATCCTTCTTATTTATCTATCTTAAAAACCTATAAAAATTGTCATCCAAATGGCAAGATTTACATGAAATTAGATGTGAATCGTTTTTGGCTAAATCGATTAAAAACCTATCCATATTTTCCAGAATTGCTTCAGCTTTGCGATGTTCTTTCCTCGGAATGTGAAGCCATTCAAAAATCTATCATTGAGTTTTTGAATTTGGATATTAAGCATGTAACAAATGGTTATTATGAGTTGTTCCAAACAGAGCCTGTTTTGTTTACCGAGAAGAGAAATAGGATACTAATGGTAGGTCGATTGGATGCTCCTGAGAAACAGACTCTATTAGCCGTTAAAGCATTTTTAGCCGCACAACTCTCAGATTGGGAGCTGCGCTTAGTGGGTCCAATGTCAGAGGATTTTAAGCAGGAAATACGAAATCTTACGGATGGAAGCCCAGTAGGAAGTAAAGTAATTATGATAGGACCTATTTACGATAAAGAACAATTAGAAGTGGAGTACAGGTGGGCTAAAATATTTTGTTTAACCTCTCTCGTGGAGTGCTATGCACATGTGTTTGCAGAGGCAGCCAAAAACGGCTGTTACATCGTGACGACCGATGTTGATGGTGCCGCTGATATTACCCATCATCAACGATTTGGTACGATTCTCCCAACACATGATTGGGAAAGTGTAGCACAAACATTAAAGCAAGTAACAAAGCAGGAGCAATTACTAGCAGATACATGTGAGCAGCTCCAAGCGTTTGCAAGAACAGAATTAAATTGGAAACATATAGTGAAAAAGGTTGCTGAATATTTACAGGAAAAGCCCCTTTAATGTGAGACTTGCTCGAGTTAGTAGGGAATTCGTTTCTTTATCCCATTATTTCCTTTATAATGAGAGCTAGATTCATATTTTTTGACAATCATGGGTAGACATAAGGGGAGAGTAGCATGGACATATTTCAAGCAACTATGAATGAATTAGAAGAGGTAGCAATGCTTTTTGATGAATACCGCCAATTCTATGTGATTGAATCAGATCAAAGCAGTACAAAGGCATTTTTACAATTACGAATGGCCTTAAAGGAATCCGTTATTTTTATGGCTGTAGAGAATGACAAGGCAGTTGGGTTTACGCAATTATATCCTACTTTTTCTTCCATTGCTTTACAGCGTGCATATATTTTAAATGATATATATGTGAAGGAAGATGCAAGGGGCCAAGGGGTGGGCACAGCATTAATGCAAAAGGTATTTCAATATTGTGAGCAGCAATCCGCTCGTTATGTCACACTTCAAACAGCCGCGGATAATATTAATGCACGGAAGTTATACGAAAATCTCCATATGAAACAAGATCAATATTGTAATTACGTAAAGTATTTTGATTAAGAAAAAAGCATCTCGTCATGTTACGGACGAAGATGCTTTTATTTAAGTATAAGAAAAACGCTAAGATCGGAGAGAAGAAAGCTCAGCTTTTCTCAAGCCACGCTTGGGTGAGGAGGCAAAAAGCACAGGTACCCAACAGACTCGCTCAGGTGAAAAGTCAAAGAGCTCGGCTTCTCTCAAAATTCGCTCAGGTGAGAAGTCAAAGA